>JAITTC010000229.1 GCA_031287285.1 Christensenellaceae bacterium | reverse complement strand
CTTCCTGCAGAAGTACTTCGTCAAGGGCATGACCCTTGGCGCCGTGAAAGGCTAAACCCAAGCAGGATTCATCCCGCCAAACGGCGAATCAAAAAGGCGATGCGCCCACCATTGGGCCTTCGCCTTTTTCATTCGCCCGCCGGGGAGGGGATTCGATGAGAAAACGGGCTTGGCTCGCGCAAACCCTGGCATTTAGCGCCAGCTGCGCACTGCTTTGGGCGTTAAACCTCGCTTACACGCCCTTCGTGGAATGGATTCGTGCGCAGCCGAAGGAATTTAGGGCTGTGATGTACCCTTTTTTGATCACCTTCGATTTTGAATTCCTTGCGGGAGCGGCAGTGGGGCTCTTCGTGCCCCTCTTTTGCCTGTTTGGGAAAAAGTATGGGGAAAGGCTGCGCTTCAATTGGCTTTGGATCCTATTTTTTGCGCTGCTGCTGCTCTTGCGTTTGTGGGCGTGCAGGGAGGCGATTGCTCTAGCTTCCGATGATGCCTGCCTAATTGGTGATCGGGAGAGGCTCATTATGCACATCGCTTATGACCCGGTGCCGACCGCGGGCTTCTTCTGCACTGCCTTTTTGCTCAGGCCCGCCGGCGAAAGAAAAACGGCGCGCTTTTATCTTCCCTTTGCTGCTTTTGCGACCGTCCTCCTCTTTTCTGAAGCCATATCCCCCTTGATCGCGCGCCTGTGGCCGCCCTCATATGCTGTTTCGTGGGTTGCGCTCAGACCGACCCTCTTCCTCATCGTCTCAAATCTGCTGCTTTTCCCTTGCCTTGCGCCAGAGCTGCGCGGTACGCAAACGAGCAAGGCGATAAGCTTGATAATCGGCGCGCTGGGGCTGCTCTTCGTGCTTGAAAACTGTGGTTCTCTGCTCCTATATTGTGGTTTGCGTTTGCTTAATTTCAAAATATCCTCTCTCCCGCAGGCCCTTCGAGCGCTATGGGCGCTCAACCAACCGTTTTGGAAGCATATCACGGATCGTCTTCCTCTGATCCCCAGCCTGTTCACGCTTTCGTGCACACAAATTGGGCTGCTCATACAAAGCGGCCTTTCGCGCAAGGCAGCGGAGCGCCCTTGACCGATTTTTTGCGCCTATGGAACAATGAAAAAAGGTAAGGAGGGCATAGAATGAACATCGTTGATGCCAAAGGGACCCTGCATGATCGGCGCGTTTTAGATCTGCTATCCCATAGCCACTACATGCCCACAGAGGAAAGGTTAAATTCGCTTGCCGATCAATATGAATCCGATCCGAACATCTACGCGTTTTCATGCTGCGTGAATGGTTCGGTGATCGGCATAATTGTGATTAAGCATCATGCCGGGACTACATTTGAAATCGTGAGTATGGCCGTAAACCCGGCGTTTAGAGGCCAGGGAATTGGCTCAAAGCTCATTTCTTATGCAGTCAATGAGCTCAAATGCGGTGAACTGAAGGCCGAGACGGACGCGGATGCCGTTGGCTTTTACCGCAGCTGTGGATTTGACATTCTATCATTAGGTGAAAAATACCCCGGCGTTATTCGCTATCTGTGCACACGGAAGTCATTTTGATTTTCCCCTCACAGCCACCGGTCTGTGCATGCTTCCGGGCCCGCAACTTTGGCTTTTCATGCGAAGCTGCCTTTCTCGCAAGGCAGCGGAGCGCTCTTGACCGATTCTTTGCTCCTATGGGATAATATAGCTCAATACAGCCCAAACAAGGAGGGGTTTCCATGGCCTTTCGCGATCTCATCGCCAGGCGCTATTCCGTCCGCGCCTACACTTCCCAGCCCGTCGAGCCGGAAAAGCTCGCCCTCATCCTCGAAGCCGGCCGCCTCGCGCCCACCTCGGCCAACAAGCGCCCCTTTCAATTCGTTGTGGTGCAGAGCGAAGAGGGCCTGAACAAGATCAAAAAGACGGCGAATGCCTTCGGCGCGCCGCTGATCCTCATCTGCTGCGGCGACAAGGAGGCGGCAGGCCCGCGCAAGGACGGCATGAGCTACTATCAGGTCGATAATTCCATTGCCGTCGACCACATGCTGCTGCAGGCCACCGATTTGGGGCTTGGAACCCTGTGGATCGGCTGGTTTGATCCGGCGATCATCCGCGAGGAGTTCCATATTCCCCAAAACCTCGACCCCATCAGCCTGCTCGCCATCGGCTACGCGGCGGATAGCCCGCTGAGCGAGGAAGAGCGCGAAAAGCGCCGCAAGAAGATCGGGGAGATCTTCGTGGGCGAGGACCATTGGCTGAAATGAGGGCCTTGCCGCTGCCCCCGCGCCCCGAGGTGCGGGTCAAGCCCGTGCGCTGAGGGTTCTTTCGCCGCTATCCACGAGGCGCGAGGGTGATCTCCGCGTCCTTAACCCCTGCTACCGGCAAGAGGTGTTTTCCCCCGCGCGAGCGGGGGTGAGCCCAGCGCTTTCAACGGGAATAACGGCGTTCGCCCGGCCTTCCCCGCGCAAGCGGGGATGATCTGGATTGCTTCGCCGTCATTGCGAGGAGCGTAAGCGACGACGCAATCCAGCAGCAACGTCTAAGCGCTTCTTCAAAAAGGGAGACGCTAGATTGCTTCGTTACCACTCGCAAGGACGAGAGAGATAAGCCGGGCGGGATCGTCATTGCGAGAGCGGAGCGACGCGGCAAGCGCAATGACGAGGGATCCCCCTCGAGCGAACGAGGATGATCTGGACTGCTTCGCCGTCATTGCGAGGAGCGTAAGCGACGAAGCAATCCAGCAAGCATGTGCAAAGGCTTCTTCAAAAAGGAAAACGCGGGATTGCTTCGCCGACGCTCGCAACGACGAGGAAGAGCGGGCTGCGTTACGTCATTGCGAGAAGCGGAGCGATGCGGCAAGTGCAATGACGAGGGGCCCTCCTCGAGCGAACGGGGATGATCTGGACTGCTTCGCTGTCATTGCGCGGAGCATAAGCGACGAAGCAATCCAGCAGCAACGCCTAAGCGCTTCTTCAAAAAGGAGGACGCTGGATTGCTTCGTTACCACTCGCAATGACGAGGGGCCCTCCCTGCGCGAGCGGGATGATCCGGACTGCTTCGCCGTCATTGCGAGGAGCATAAGCGATGAAGCAATCCAGCAAGCATGTGCAAAGGCTTCTTCAAAAAGGAGGACGCTGGATTGCTTCGCTGCCGCTTGCAACGACGAGAAAGAACGGGCTGCGTTACGTCATTGCGAGGAGCGGAGCGATGCGGCAGGTTGGTAGGGCCGGTTAGCGGCTGGGCTGGTGCTTTAACGGCCCTCCTCGTCATTGCGAGGAGCGTAAGCGACGAAGCAATCCAGCAACAACGCCTAAGCGCTTCTTCAAAAAGGAGGACGCTGGATTGCTTCGCTGACGCTCGCAATGGCGAGAGCCCATCCCCGCGCGAGCGCAAGAGCTCCGTTGACGGGGGCAAGGCGAAATGCTATCATGAATTTTTCCCGTGCGAGGAGGAGCGACGCGGCAATCGCAAGGGGGAATCGACTGCGCCGCGCCTTCGGGTTAGGGGCAAGTTCCGTGGAGGGTGCCGGCGAGGCGTGCCCGGCCGGCATTTTGAGGGATGGCCTGTGAGGAGGATGCGAGATGATTACGCTAAGGGGCATCAACAAGAGCTTTAAGCTGCTCAAGCGCGAAAAAGGCGCTTCGGCGGCCTTAAAGGCGCTTTTTTCTCGGGAATACACCGAGCTGAAGGCGCTCAGCGATGTTTCTTTCCACATCGAAGAGGGCGAAATCGTGGGCTATATCGGCCCAAACGGCGCGGGCAAGTCCACCACCATCAAGGTGATGAGCGGCATCCTGACGCCGGACAGCGGCGAGTGCGAGATCATGGGCTACACCCCGTGGAAGTCCCGCCGCGAGTATGTGCGCGACATCGGCGTGGTGTTCGGCCAGCGCACCCAGCTTTGGTGGGATGTGCCCATCATCGATTCCTTCGAGCTGCTGCGCGAGATTTATAAGGTTCCAAAGCCCGCATATGACCAAAATCTTGAGATGCTGGTTGAAACCATGGCGCTTCAGGACTTTATAAAAACCCCCTTAAGGCAGCTGAGCCTCGGGCAGCGCATGCGCGCCGAAATCGCAGCGTCCCTCTTGCACGGCCCGCGAATTCTCTTCCTCGACGAGCCGACCATCGGCCTGGATGCCGTGAGCAAGCTGGCGGTGCGGCAGTTCATCAAGGCGATCAACCGCGAAAAGAAGCTCACGGTGCTGCTCACCACCCACGACCAAAGCGACATCGAGGCCCTGACCGACAGGGTCATTTTAATCGGCAAGGGGCAAATCCTGCACGATGGCTCGATGCAGGCCATTCACCGCTCTTTCGACCGTTACCGCAGGCTTACCCTTGCCTTTGCGCCCAAGGAGAGGCCAGTTGAAATCGAGGGGGCGAAGCTGATTTCCTGGTCGGGCGAAGGGGCCGTTTATGAGCTTGAGCCTTCAAAAGTCAGCGTTTCTGCGGTGGTGGCGCAGCTGAGCCGAGAGATCAACATCCTCGACATGACGAGCGAAGGCCCACCGCTTGAGGAGGTCATCGCGGGGCTTTACAAGGAACACGGCCTATGAGAATCTATTTTGCGCTGTTTAAAATGCGGCTCATCGCGGGGATGCAGTACCGCGCGGCCGCCTGGGCAGGCGTTGTGACCCAATTCTTTTGGGGCTTCATGTACATCATGATCTACAGGGCCTTCTATGCTTCGTCAAGCGCGGAGCCGCCGATGGCCTGGCCGCAGCTTGTGAGCTATATTTGGCTGCAGCAGGCCTTTTTTTCGCTCATCTTCGTTGGGCGGCTCGATGGCGAGCTGCTTTCGGCCATCCCCAACGGGCTGGTCGCCTACGAGCTTTGCAGGCCTTATGACCTTTTTTCGTTTTGGTATGCGAGGCTTCTGGGGCTGCGGCTCTCTGCGGTGCTGCTGCGCTGCCTGCCGGTTTTAGTCATCGCCTTTTTGCTGCCAGGCGATGCGCGCATGGCGCCGCCCGCCGGTTTTTGGGGCCTTTCGCTCTTTGCCCTATCGCTTTTGCTCTCGCTTCTGCTGGTCACCGCGATTGCGATGTTCATCTACATCTTGACCTTCGTCACCTTATCGCCGGGCGGGGCGAGACTGCTCATCCTCACCGGGGCGGACTTTTTGCAGGGCTCGATTTTGCCCATCCCGCTGATGCCGCCGTGGCTGCAGCGGATTTTGGACTTTTTGCCCTTCCGCTATGTCGCCGATCTGCCCTTCCGGCTGTATTCGGGCAATATCGCGGGGAGCGAGGCGCTGTTTCAAATCGGCGTGCAGGTTTTGTGGATCGCGGCGCTGCTTTTTCTGGGCCAGATCTGCTTTCGGCGGATCTTGGGCCGGGTGGTCGTGCAGGGGGGCTGAATCATGCTGTATTTTAAGTATATCAAAATGCTGCTTCGCTCGGCCATGGAGTATCGGGCTTCCTTCTTCATGGGCGGCATCGGCCAGTTCTTCGTCGCCTTTTTCTCGTTCGCGAGCATGTTTCTGCTTTTTGACCGTTTCGGGAGCATTGCTGGCTGGTCGTTTGCCGAGGCGGCGCTCTGCTTCGCCGTGACGAACGCGGCTTTTGGCATCAGCGAGTGCGTGGGCAGGGGCTTTGACGTGTTCGACCGCATGGTCGTTTCCGGCGAGTTCGACAGGGTGCTGCTGCGCCCGCGCGGCACGGCGCTGCAGGTGCTGGGCTCCGGCTTCGAGCTTGGAAGGGTCGGCTCCGTGCTGCAAAGCCTGGTCGTGCTGGGGCTGGCGGTTTCGTGGCTGCCCGGCTGGAGCTTCCCAAAGGCGCTGATTCTCGGCCTCATGATTTTAAGCGGCGTGGCCGTCTTCGTCGGCATCTTCATCGTGGGCGGCGCGCTTTCTTTCTTCACGGTGGAGGGGCTTGAGGCGGTGAACGTCGTCAGCTATGGCGGGCGCCAGGTCGCCTCCTACCCGCTGACGATCTACCCCAAGTGGATCGTGCGCTTTTTCAGCTTCATCATCCCCTTTGGCTGCTTCAACTACCTGCCGCTGCTCTATTTGACCGGGCGGGCGGGCGGCAATGCCCTTCTTTATATGCTCACGCCGTTGCTGGGGCTGCTCTTCCTCGTGCCCTGCCTGCTCGTTTGGCGCTTTGGCGTGCGGCATTATCTCAGCACCGGGAATTAGAAAAAACCAAGGCGAAGGGGCAGCTTTACCGCGCGAAAGGGCGGAATTGCGAAGGCGCGGACAGGCCGTGTTCATAAACTGTTGGATTTTTCTTCACGCCTCGTTTAAAATAAGGCTGTATGATAGAATGGGCGCATGATTTTAAGCGTTACGCTTTTAGGAGGTTTCTTATAATGAGCAATTTTCGCGGCACCACGATTCTGGCCGTGCAGAGGGGCGGCCAAACCGCCATCGCGGGCGACGGGCAGGTAACGATGGGCGAGCATACCATCATGAAGCACGGGGCGAAGAAGGTTCGAAGGCTCTACGGCGGCAAGGTCGTGGTGGGCTTTGCGGGCTCGGTGGCCGACGCCTTCGCGCTCAGCGAGAAGTTCGAGGCCTGCCTTGAGCAATACGCGGGCAATCTATCGCGCGCGGCGGTGGAACTGGCCCAAACCTGGCGGATGGACAAGGCCATGCGCCGCTTGGAGGCCATGCTGCTCGCGGCCGATGCCAAGGAGCTCCTTTTGATTTCAGGCACGGGGGAGGTCATCGCGCCGGACGACGGCGTTCTGGCCATCGGCTCGGGCGGCAACTACGCCCTGGCGGCCGCTCGGGCGCTTGCGCGCAACACCGAGCTTTCAGCGAGGGAGATCGCCCAAAAGGGCCTGGAGATCGCCGCGGAAATCTGCGTGTATACCAACGACCACATCAGCGTGGAAGAAGTTTAAGGGGGATGGAGAAAATGCAGCTCACGCCAAGGCAGATCGTGGAGGCGCTTGACAGCTACATCGTCGGCCAGCAGGAGGCCAAGCGCGCCGTGGCCATCGCCCTGCGCAACCGCTACCGCCGCTCGCGCCTGGAAGAGGGCCAGCGCGAGGAGATCACGCCAAAGAACATCCTGATGGTGGGCCCCACGGGCGTTGGCAAGACCGAGATCGCCCGCCGCCTGGCAAAATTGGTGGACGCGCCCTTTGTAAAGGTGGAGGCGACGAAGTTTACCGAGGTCGGCTATGTTGGCCGCGACGTGGACTCGATGGTGCGCGACCTGGTCGAAACCTCGCTGCGCCTGGTGAAGGACCGAATGGGCAAGGATGTGGAAAACGCGGCCGAGCAAAACGCCCAGGAGCGCATACTCGACGCGCTTTTGGAGCAAGAGAGCGGCGCGGTGAAAAAACCGCCGCAAAACCCGATCGAGGCGCTGCTCAGCCCCTCACGCGAGCCGCACCTGCCGCCAGAGGAGCAGGAAAGGCGCAAAACCCGCCGCGAAGAGATGCGATTGCGCCTTTTGGCGGGGGATCTGGAGGGGCAGATCATCGAGATCGAGGTCGAGGATCAGCAGCCGGGAGATACCATCCCGGGTACCGACATGAGCATGAGCGACATGCTCGGCTCCTTCATGCCCAAGAAGAAGAAGCTGCGCAAGGTCAGCGTCATGGAGGCGCGCCGCGTGCTGAAGGCGGAAGAGGCCCAAAAGCTCATCGATATGGACGCCGCGACCTCGGAAGCCGTTTACCGCGCGGAGCAGGACGGCATCATCTTCCTTGACGAGATCGACAAGATCGCGGGGCGCGCGCAGTCCGGCCAGCCCGACGTATCCCGCGAGGGCGTTCAGCGCGACATTCTGCCCCTGGTCGAGGGCTCGACCGTGAACACGAAATATGGCCCCGTGCGAACGGATCACGTCCTCTTCATCGCGGCCGGCGCCTTTCATGTGGCCAAGGTCAGCGATCTCATCCCCGAGCTGCAGGGGCGCTTCCCCGTGCAGGTGAACTTGCTGCCCCTGACGGTCGGCGACCTGCGGCAGATCCTTACGCAGCCCAAAAACGCCCTGATTAAGCAGTATGCGCTGCTGCTGGGCGTTGACGGGGTGAGCCTTGAATTCCGCGAAGAGGCGCTTGACGAGATCGCGGAGCTCTGCGTGCGCGTCAACGACGCCAAAGAGAACATCGGCGCGCGGCGGCTGCACACCCTGCTTGAATACGTTTTGCAGGATCTTGCCTTCAGCGCGGGCGAAAACGGGCCCGAAACCGTCACGATTGACAGGGAGTATGTGCGCGGCAAGCTCAGCCACATGGCCGAGGAGTTCGACCTGAGCAAGCAGATCATCTAAAGGGCAAAAACAAGCCAAAAGCGCAATAAAAGGCTGATTTCAGCCTTTTTCTTGCGCTTTTTGATGTGAGGGAAGCTTTGCATATTTTGACGTGAGGAGATTGATGGCTGCGGAGTAGGTCACCAACATGACGATTCTTTTTTCAAGCGCGCTGATGGTGTCTTTGATCTGCGGCAAGATTGAAGGAACCGCAATGGATGCGTAAATATAAGCCCGTCGCTTATCGGGCCGCTCTGCTCACGCTTCTTAGCCACAAGATAGCACAAACTTACAGAGTTTGCAAATAGAAACCCTCCTGCGCGAACAGGCCGGCGCTTCGGCCGCCGGGCCGCGCGCCTTGCGGTTGTGCCCGCCTAAAAAGGGGTGTACAATAGCCTAGGGAAGGCTTTGGCCTTCGCGGAGGAGGGTTTCATGGATACCTTGCTGCTCATCGACGGGTATTCCCTGGTGCATCGCGCCTTTTACGCCATGCCGCCGCTTGCGAACGCCGACGGCGTTTACACCAACGCGGTTTTTGGCTTTTTCAACATGCTTTTGAGGGTTTTGCGCGAGGCGCAGCCCCAATACCTTTGCGTGGCGCTCGACGCCCACGCAAAGACCTTTCGGCACGAGCGCTTCGAGGCGTATAAGGGCACGCGCAGGCCCATGCCCGAGGAGCTTCGCCCGCAGCTGGCCCTTCTGCGCGAAACGCTCGACGCGATCGGCATCCACAAGATCGAGATCGCGGGCTTTGAGGCCGACGATATTTTGGGCACGCTGGCAAAAAGGGCCGAAGAGCGGGGCTTGCGCTCGGTCATCGTCAGCGGGGATCGCGATACCTTTCAGCTGGTTGACCGGCACACCGAGGTTTGGATGACGCGCAAGGGCATCTCTGAGATCGAGCGCCTGACGCCCGAGACGCTGAAGGCGGAATACGGCATCGAGTCCTGGCAGGTGCCGGACTTGAAGGGCCTGATGGGCGATGCTTCCGACAACATACCCGGCGTGCCCGGAGTGGGCGAAAAAACGGCGCTGAAGCTGATCTTGGAGCACCAAAACATCGAGAAGGTGCTGGAGGCCGCGGCTGGCATCAAGGGGAAGCTGGGGGAGCGTCTGCGCGAAAACGGCGACAAGGCGGTTTTGAGCAAGTGGCTGGCCACGATTGACCGCGACGCGCCGATTGAAGACGAGATCGATTCGATGTGCACGCCGCCCCTTGACAGGGCGCGCGAGCCGTTTAAGAAGCTGCGCTTTGCTTCGCTGTTAGAAAGGCTGCCAAAGGGCGAAATCGAAGCGCCGCCCGAGAGGCGCCAAACCCATAGCGACCGATGGAGGGAGCCGCTGCGCCTGGCTTCCCCCGAGGCCATTCAAAAGGCGTTCGAGGGGGCTTCTGCAGGGGAGTGGGCGCTGTTTGAGGCGGGCGGCGCGTTGTTCATCGCCGCGGAAGATGGCTTTACGGCCGAGATCGCCCTTGGCGGCGGGGATCTTTTGCAGCCGGGGCTTGACGACGCGCAGGCCTTTGAGGCCCTGCGCCCTTTGCTTGAATCGCCCGCGAAGAAGCGGGTTTTTGACGGAAAGAACCTTCGCACGAGGCTCACAAGGCAGGGAATCGGGTTAAATGGCGAGCTTTTCGACGCTGCGCTGGCCGCGTACTTGCTAAGGGCGGGCCAAGCGCAAAGCGCCGGGCAGCTGATGGCGGCGCGAGGGCGCGATCTTGCGCCCGGCGGCTTTTATGAGCTTTGCGACGAAATGCTGGAGGAGCTCAAAGGCCTCGATATGCTCTCGCTTTATGAAGACATCGAGCTGCCGCTGGCCGATGTGCTCTTCGCGATGGAGCAGGCGGGCTTCCGGGTCGATCGCGGGGCGCTCGGCGCCCTGCAGGCGGAGTTTGGCGCAAAGCTGATGGAGCTGCAGGCGCGGATTCACGACCTGGCGGGGAAGAGCTTCAACATCAATTCCCCAAAGCAGCTGGGCGAGCTGCTTTTTGAGACGCTGAAGCTGCCCTCGGGGAGGAAGACCAAGAGCGGCTACTCGACCGACGCCGAGGTTTTGGAGGGGATCGCCGATCTGCATCCCATCGTTTCTGCGGTGCTCGAGTATCGGGGCCTTTCTAAGCTGCAATCGACCTATGTGGATGGGCTTTTGGCGCTTTCTGGCCGCGATTCGATCATCCACACGAGCCTGAATCAAACCGTGACGCTGACCGGGCGCATTTCATCGGCCGAGCCAAACCTGCAGAACATCCCCGTGCGCACCGAGCTTGGCCGGGTCATTCGCAAGGTCTTCGTGCCGCGCGAGGGGAATCTCTTGGTCGATGCGGACTATTCCCAGATTGAGCTTCGCGTGCTGGCGCACATGGCTGGCGAAACGAACATGATCGCAGCCTTTCAAAACGGCGAAGACATCCACGCCTCAACCGCGGCGCAGGTCTACGGCGTGAAGCTTGGCGAGGTGACGAGCGCGATGCGCTCGAGCGCCAAGGCGGTGAATTTCGGCATCGTGTATGGCATCTCGGACTTTGGGCTGGCGAAGAACATCGGCGTTTCCAGGCGCGAGGCAGCGGAGTTTATCGAGCGGTATTTTGGGCGCTACCCGGCGGTGAAGCGCTTCATGGAGGCCTGTGTGCTCTTGGCGCGCGAGCAAGGCTATGTGAGCACGATGTTTGGCCGCCGGCGGAACATCCCAGAGATCAGGTCGTCGAATTACAATACGCGCTCCTTTGGCGAGCGCGCCGCGATGAACACCCCCATACAGGGCAGCGCAGCCGATATCATCAAGATCGCCATGGTCCGCGTCCACCGGGCGCTGGAGGCGGAGGGTTTTGGGGCGAAGCTCATCCTGCAGGTGCACGACGAATTGATCGTGGACGCGCCGGAGGCGGAGGCTGAAGCCGCGGCGGGGTTGCTGCAAAGGGAAATGCAGGCCGCGGCCGCCCTGTGCGTGCCGCTCATTGCGGATGTGAAGATCGGGCGGAGCTGGTATGAAACGAAGTGAGCGCGCAAGGGGGCACCGCTTAATAAAAGGGGGAAAAGCGGGGCGGCCGGGTGCGGCGCGGGAGGAGTGAGGGTTTTTTGCGCATCATCGGCTTGACCGGCGGCATCGCCAGCGGCAAATCGACCGTCAGCGCCTTTTTGCGGGAGCTCGGCGCGCCGATTATCGACGCGGACGAGATTTCGCGGGCCCTGACGGCCCAAAACGGCCCTGCCCTGCCCCGAATCGCCGCGCGATTCGGGGCGGAGCTGATCGATCAGCAGGGCAGGCTCGACCGCCGCGCCCTTAGCTTGCGCGTCTTTGGCGACGAAGAAGAGCGCCAGGCGCTGAACGCGATCCTTCATCCGATGGTGCAGGCCGAAATGCAACGGCAAATTGAGGAACTTCGTCTAAAAGGGGCAAGGATCGCCGTGCTCGACGTCCCTCTGCTGTTCGAATCGGGGATGGAGGGGATGGCGGAGCGAACCTGGCTGGTCGCCTGCCCGATGGAAACCCAGCTTTCGCGCCTGATGGCGCGCGACCGGCTCAGCCGCGAGGAGGCGCTCCTCCGCATCAAGAGCCAGATGCCGCTGGATGAAAAGAAGAAGCGCGCGGATCTGCTGATCGACTCATCAAGGAGCCTTTGCGAGATGCGCGAGGAAATTCAAAGGCTATGGAGGAATGAGCTTGCCCTTTACGAAAACCCCAAAAAGCATAGAGATTAAGGCAAAACTGCCGCTTTTATTGGGCGCCGCAGGCCTTGTGCTGCTGCTTTTGGCGCTCGCCCTGTTCTGGGCCTTTTATTGGGCGCCGCAAAGGCAGA
>JAITTC010000127.1 GCA_031287285.1 Christensenellaceae bacterium | reverse complement strand
TCCTTCGCGTCCGCGATCAGCCGCCAAATTCAAGAGAGCCCCGCTGCCCGTAAGGAGTCTCGCTGGGCAGGGCGTCGCCGGCCAGCGCGGCGATGTAGAGCGAAAGGAGCTCCCAAAAGTCAAGCGGCGCTTCACCGCCGAAAAACCCGCGAACCTGCCCCGTCGCAAAGTGCGGGCTGTGCCTTGCGCTGAAGAGCAGCCCCCGCATCGCATGATAGGGTTCGACCCTTCTGAAGCCCTGAAAGTCGATGATGTAAAGCTCTTTCCCCGGCCCCAAGACGAAATTCGCGAGGCGGTAATCGTCGTGGCTGAGGCAGGTCGGGCGGCCATTCAGCAGGCAGCGTCTCTCTCTCATATAGCGAATCAGGCCCTCGTCGCCCTCAAAGCGCATGCCGCCATTCAGGTGGTTTTGAATAAACCGTTCCTGCCTTGGGCCGCAAAGCTCCGCCCAATCGGAAGACGGCTTTGAAAGGGAGATCGACTGCATTTCCCTTAGCATCTGCCCGGCTTTCAGGCCAAGCCAATACTGCTCCTCTAAGGGAAGACGCGGCAGGGCCCCCCTCCGCGTCCCCCCCCTCGACCCAGCTGAGGAGCTGGTAGGCGCCCCTTCCTCCCTCGCAGAGCCCAACATCCACAGGCTGCTGCATGGGCAGGCCAAGCTCGGCGACGCCGCGCATGCCCTCGATTTGCGCCTTCATTCGCTCGTATTCCGCCCTTTTCGCTATGCGGAGCAAAAAACGCCTGCCGTCCGCCGTTTCGACGATACTCTTTTTTTCGCCGGACCAGCCTTTTTTTAAGGGCTCCACCTGAACAAACTCCCAGTGGCCAATCCCTTCCACTTCTATCGCCCTTTCCATCGCCAAGTTCCGCTAAAAGCATAGCATAGACCACGAAAACAATCCATCCGGCATCGCTCTTTTCTTCTTGACATACTGTGCAACGCACTATATACTGTTTAAAACAAGGAAAGCGAGGCGAGGGCATGCCCACGAAGGAAGAGCTGCTTTCCGGCTTTATTCAGGAACTGCGGCGCGGAACGATTCTGCTCTTGGTGCTGAGCAAGCTGCAAAAGCCGGCCTATGGCTACGAACTGATCGCGGATCTCGCGCGGGGCGGCGTGCGCGTCGAGGCCAACACGCTCTATCCTCTTCTGCGCAGGCTCGAAGGGCAGGGGCTGCTCAGCGCCAGCTGGAGCCTGGATGCCGCCAAGCCGCGCAAGTATTATTCCGCCACGCCCCTTGGGCTGGAACTGCTGCGCGACATGAAGGCGCATTGGCAGAGCACGGCCCTTCGTCTGCAAACCATCTTGGAGGAGGATTTGCCGAATGAACCATGAACTGATCGAACGCTATGCCTACGCGGTCGCCAGGCGGCTGCCGCAGAAGATGCGCGCAGACGTGGAAAGGGAGCTGCGCGGCCTGATTGCAGACATGCTCGAAAGCCGCTGCGGCGAGATGCCGCCCACGGAACACGACCTGCGCGTGGTGCTGACGGAGCTTGGCAGCCCAAGCGAATTCGCGCAAAAAACCCTCGGCGATCAACCGCAGGCGCTGCTCGGCGGGGAGTATTACCAAAGCTATGTGGTCGTGCTGAAGATCGTTTTTGCAGCGACGGTCTTTGGGCTGACGCTGGCCACTATCCTATCTTTATTGACCCAGGGCGCGGCCGCGCAGCCCTTTATGGCGGTGCTGGAATGGCTTTCTTCGCTGTTCTTTGGCGGAACCGTCGCCTTTGGCTTCATAACGCTGCTCTTCGCCATCTTCGAAAGGCGCGGCGTGAAGCTTTCGGTGGGCGAAGACGGGCTCGACTCCCTGCCGCCCGTGCCTAAATCCAGGGAACGCATCCCGGCCTGGGAGCCCATCAGCGGCATTGCGCTCAGCTTCGTGTTCCTGCTCGTCTTCCTCGCGTGCCCGCAGATCATAGGCGGCTACTTTATGGACGAAGGGGGATGGACGCCGCTCTTCAACGCGGCTGTTATTCGGCAGGGCTGGGCGATTCTGCTCGCCTTTGCAGCCCTTGGCATCGGGCGGGAGGCGGTCAAGCTGCTGGATGGGCGCTATTCCAGGCGCGTGGCGCTTCTCGCCCTGGGCACGGACCTTGTTTCGGTGCCGCTGGCGCTCAGCTTCTTCTGGAATCCCGCGCTGATGAACCCCGCCTTTACGGAGCGCATTCAAGAGATGTTCGCGGACGCAGCCGAATTTGCCTTGTTCGGGCAATTCAACCTCTTCTTTGGCTTCGTGGTGCTCTTCGCCCTCGCCTTGGACGCCGGGGTGTCACTCTTCCGGGCCTTTCGCGCGGGAAGGGAATAAAACGCGGGCCCAGCCGCGAGGCGAGCTTTGGCGGCGCCGAGCTTTCTTTAGCCGTTATCGCTCTCAGCCTGATTTTCTTTCACTCGGCCGATCAGCTCCTCCCCCGCGCCCATAACGGCTGCCATTCGATGCGCATTCGGCAGGCAAAAAAACAGTCGACCGTTGAAAAAGCTCCAAACGCCATAGTAAGGCAGAGCTTCGGCACGCGGAATCGCGAGGCCCGGCGTTTTTTGGGTCCTGGGCAGGATCGGCTGCGCGATTTCGGCACACGCAGCCGACCGCTTGCAAATCCGCTAAGGGTCATCCCTCCGAGAGAAAAAATCCTTCGCGGGGCGCACACCCTTGCGTTTCATGCCCTGCTTTGGCGTTCTTCGTGGGCGACTGGCGGGGTTTTCTTTGGGCTAGGTCTGGCCGCGCGGCTCCGCATGCGGCGAGCGCCTTTGGCATGGCCCGTGGGTGCTCTTCGCCCATGATCTTTTTGCGGGTGCGTTCATCCTTTAGCCCATCCGCTTCCCCGCTGCTGCCCAAAAGCGACCGGACTCGCGATTTTTTGAGGCCGAGGGCGCTTGGGGATAGCAGGGCCCACAGGAAATATGCTATACTTTACCCAGCCCATTTTCGCATGGAGGAGGCGTTTTGCATGCCAAAAAAGATTCTCGTTCTGCTGGATGACTACTGGCATCCCCGGCACACCATCGAGCCCTCCCTTCCCCTGCTCTTCCCCGCCGAAGAGTTCGAGTACAGCGTTGTGGAAACCGTGGAGGAAGGGCAAGCCATTCCCTTTCTGCCCGATCTGATCGTAAATTTTAAGGACGGCATCGCCAACACCCAGATTCCGACGCCCAACTGGTACTCAAAGGCCCTTGCGGCCCAGATTCTTACCCTGGTCGAGGGGGGCACGGGCTTTTTGGGCATCCATTGCGGGCTGGCCAACATTCCGGATGGCAACGCGGTCTACACCGATGTGCTGAAAGGGCGCTTTTT
>JAITTC010000121.1 GCA_031287285.1 Christensenellaceae bacterium | reverse complement strand
GGCATCGGCATCGCGCCGCTCTATTGGCTACTGAAGGAATGGAAGCGCCGCTTCCCCGTGCGCAAGACCGAAGCGTTTTTGGGCTTTTCAGAAAAACCCTTCCTGGTTTCGGCCTTTGAGGCGGCCAGCGACCATTGCCATGTGAATATCGGCGGCTTCGTCACGGGCGACGCCCCCTTCGCGCCAAAATCCCTCCACGTCGCCTGCGGCCCGCTGCCCATGCTGCGCGCGGCGCAAAAAAAAGCGGCTGAAACGGGCGCGGATCTCGACCTTTCGCTCGAGGCGCGCATGGCCTGCGGCGCCGGCGCCTGCCTTGGCTGCAGCTGCGCCACGGTCAGCGGCAACCGCCGCGTCTGCAAGGACGGGCCGGTCTTTTCGGCAAGGGAGGTGCTGCTGTGAATCCGCTTCAAACGAAGCTCCTTGGCGCAACCCTGAAAAACCCGGTGATCGCGGCCTCGGGCACCTTCGGCTTTGGCGGCGAATACGCCCGGTTTTTCGATCCTTCCCTGCTGGGCGGCATCTCGTCAAAGGGGCTCACCCTAAACGGCAGCCAGGGCAACCGGGGCGTCCGCGTCTGGGAAACGCCTTCCGGCATGCTCAACTCCATCGGCCTTGAAAACCCCGGCGTGCGGCGCTTCATCGCCGAGGAATACCCAAAAATGCGCGCCTTGAACACGGGCCTGCTCGTCAATTTGGGGGGCCACTCCATCGAGGACTATATAGAGGGCGCCGAGCTCCTCAATGCCGTGGATATCGGCATTTTAGAGCTTAATATCTCTTGCCCCAACGTCAAATCGGGCGGTATGGCCTTTGGCATGGACGAAAAACTGGCCGCAGAGGTCGTGCGCGCGGCCAAAAAAGCCAGCCGCCACCCGCTGCTGGTGAAGCTCACGCCCAACGCGCCCAGCATCGTTTCGCTGGCCAGGGCCTGCGAAGAGGCGGGGGCCGACGGGCTTTCGCTGGTCAACACCTTCCTTGGCATGGCCATCGACATCGGGCAGAAAAAGCCGGTCTTTCAAAACATCAACGCGGGCCTTTCGGGCCCCGCGATCCTGCCCATCGCGCTTTCGATGGTGCACCGGGTCGCAAAGGCCGTTCAAATCCCCGTCGTGGGCCTGGGCGGCATCTCGACCTGGCAAGACGCGCTGAGCTTCCTCATGGCCGGGGCGAGCGCCATTCAGGTGGGGACCGCGACCTTCGCAAACCCGCTCGCCATGCCAGAAATCATTCAGGGCCTAAGCTCCTATTGCGAAAAAGAGGGGCTTGGGCGCATCGCAGAGATCATCGGCATCGTTTAATCATCAAAAGGGAGGTCTTCAACCATGGATCAGGCCAAAGCAATCGAAATCCTGCGCGAAACCGGCGCGTTCCTCGAGGGGCACTTTCTCTTAAGCTCCGGGCGGCACTCCGGCGGCTACTGCCAGTGCGCCCAGCTCCTTCGCTTCCCCGAAAAAGCTGCCCAGGTTCTTTCACTGGTGACAGATCAGGTTCGCGGCCTTGGCATCACCAAGGTCTGCGGCCCCGCCATGGGCGGCGTGATCGTTTCGTATGAGCTCGGCCGCCAGCTCGGCCTTGAATCCATCTTCACCGAGCGAATCGACGATGAAATGCAGCTGCGCCGCGGCTTCACGGTCGAACCCGGCGATAAAATCCTCATTGCCGAAGATGTGGTCACCACGGGCAAGTCCACCTTGGAAACCGTAAAAGCCCTTGAAGCGTGCGGCGCCGAGGTCCTGGGCGTCGCCTGCATCGCCGACCGCCGCGTGCCCGATTTTGCCCTAAAACTGCCCGTCTACAGCGCCGTGCGCCTGCAAATCGAAAGCTATACCCCCGATGCCTGCCCCATTTGCGCGGAAGGCCTGGCGCCGCTGGTCAAGCCCGGCAGCCGCAAGAAGTTCTAGGCGTGAAATGGCGCCCCCGGTTCTTTTTCGGCCTTTTGGCATCGCTGCTTTGCCTGGGGCTTGTTTTAAACGCCTGCCAGGCGGCCCCGGGGCTTAATGAAACGCCCCCGCCTGTGCCAAGCAGCCAACACCCGGCGCAAACGCCGCCCGTTTATGACTTCCCCCCGCCGCAAAGCCAAGGGGAGCTTTGCGAGGTCGCGGGCGTTGACGCGTTTTTGAGCCTGCGCATCTCAGACCAGGCAAGCGCGGTTCGGGTGCGCAAGCTGCCGGGCGGCTGCCCGCTTTTGGTGCTCGAACGGCAGGGCGACTTTGCCCGGGTGCTCACCGAGGGCGGCGAGCGGGGTTATGTGATGAGCGCCTATTTAAAGCCAAGCTCCGCTTCGTTTGCGCAGCCGGCCACCCGGCCTGGGCCATACACCGTGGTTTGCCGCCATTCGCTTTCGCTGTTTGAGGCGCCGTCGCTAAAGGCGGAGCGCATCGGCAGAATGATGCCGGGCAGCGGCGTGGAGCTCCTTGAAACGGCGGAAGACGGCTTTGCGCGCGTCTACTCGCCTGACCTTGGCGCGGAGGGATATTCCCTGCTCGGCTACCTTTCGTTTGGGCGGCTTGACGACCCGGAGCCGCTCGACACGGTCTTCGGCCCAAGCCCCATGCCCGATGAGAGCGCCAGGACAAGCCTGCCGCCTACCCAAGGCGCGGCCGCCAGCCCAAACCCCTCGCCCACCCAGAGCAAGGCTGTAAGCCCGAAGCCAGGCGAAGGCGCTGAAGCCCAGCGCTTCGTCGTATCCTGCAGCCAATACCTCAATCTTCGCGAAAGCCCCAGCAGCGAAGCCGCCAGCCTTTACCAGATCGCAAACGGCGAAGAGCTGCAGCTCCTCGGCTTCACGGGGGCTTTTGCCAAGATCAGCTACCGCGGGGTCAGCGGCTATGTGCTCGCCGGCTATTTGAAGCCCAAGGATCGCTCCGAATTCAACTTCTCTGTTGTAAAGCCCGTCGAAAACTACGGCTATGCGCAGATGATGAAAGATATCCGCGCCTTAGAGAAGAAATACCCGGCGCTTTTGCGCGCCAAGAGCCTCGGCCAAAGCGTTTTGGGCAGCGAGATTCCGCTGCTGGAGCTTGGCAGGGCGGACGCGAAAACCCATTTGCTGGTCACCGGCGGCATTCACGCGCGCGAGCACATGACGAGCCTACTGCTCCTGGCCCAGGTCGACCGAATGCTGGCCGAGGGCGCCATTCCAGACGATGTTTGCTACCACATTTTGCCCATGCTCAACCCGGATGGCGCTTCCATCAGCCAGGGGCGCGAAATGACTCAAGCTCTGCGAGGGATCTATGAGGCGGACGAGGCCGCGGGCTTCACCTCCCTGAGCGAAAAGGAGTATTTGGCCCGCTGGAAGGCCAACGCAAGCGGCGTTGACCTAAACCGCAACTTCGACGAGGGCTTTGCAAAGGGCGCCAGGCGCCAAGCCCCCTCTTCCGCCCTTTACCCGGGCGCATCGCCCGAGGATCAGCCAGAATCGAAGGCCTTGGGGCAATATTTGCGCGAAAACGACTTCAAGGCCTCGCTCCATATCCACGCCTACGGTTCATGGATCTATGGCGAATACGGAAGCGACGCCGCGCTAAACCGCGTTTCGCGCTCGCTAGCCCAGGAATTTTCGCGCCTCAACGGCTACCCGCTGAATGCCGAAAGCGGCGAGGAAGGCGGCGGCCTGAAGGACTATCTGCAGGGCAGGCTGAAGGTTCCGAGCGTCACCATCGAGATCGGCACCAGATCCTGCCCACTGCCCTTTGATGAATTCGATACCATCTGGCTCCGCAATCAGGGGGTTTTGCCAGCCTTCGGCCTTTGGGCGGCAAAGAACTAGCGGCCGTCAGCCCTTCAGGTAGGCCCGCCTGAGCCTGTCGGTGATCTGGGCCAAAAAGGCCCGGTTTGTAGGCTTTCCCCGCTCGGGCAAGATGGTATAGCCAAAGAATTCCTCCAAATTCTTTAACCTGCCATAGCGCCAGGCGCTTTCAATCGCATAGCGAATATCGCGCTCCACGTTGGGCGCAGAGCTGCCAGCCTCCTCGGCCAGGCGCACATAAACCAAATCGCGCAGGTTCTGCAGGCGCCGCCCGTCGAGGGCGCAGAGCTCCAAGGCGCGCCGCAAATAGAGCGTTCCGCGCATGTGGGGTGCGAAGCCGAGGGTTTCGAGGGTTTCCTCGATCATCCTCCGCCCTTCGGGCGATGGCTTGCGCTCTTTTGCGCTTTCAAGCGCCAAAACCGCCTCATCCCAGCCCCCGCAAAAGAAAAAATCGCCAAAAAGCCCGGCAGGCCTTGGGAAGGGCGCGCTCAGCACCGGAAGGGGCCGCAGAAGCTGCGGCCCCTTTTGCCGCAGTTTCTGCAGAAAGGCGATGCCGTCCGTGCCCCGGAGCAGCGCGTCGCAGAGCACGGCATCGGGCAGGCTCCGCCTCATCAGCTGCAGCGCCTGCCTTTCGTCTATCGCCCCGCCCAGCACCGCGTTCCCGCCGAGCAGAACCCTTTTTTCCACATCCTTCAAGGTCGCCTCGTTCCTCGCAACGATCAACACGTCCATGCGGCTTTACCCTTCCTACCCCAATTCACGTTCCCAGCCATAACATTTCCATGCAGGCTCGCGCGAATCCTTCCGCGAAAAATCACTGCATATCGAGCATCCAGTCTAAAAACAGCCCGTAGCCCCTGGTGGGGTCGTTCACATAGACGTGGGTGACCGCGCCGATTAGGTGCCCATCCTGCAGGATCGGGCTGCCGCTCATGCCCTGCACGATGCCGCCGGTCTTTTGCAGCAGTTCGGGGTCCGTCACCTGAATGACCATCGAGCGCTGCGCGGGCGCGAGCTGCGGCGTCACGCGGATGATCTGGCAGTCGAACTCGCGGATGCCGCCCTCGTCGATGGTCGCCAGGATCGTCGCCCTGCCAGGGTGCACCGAGGACTGCGTGCCCACCGGCAGCCCCTGCGGGTAGAGCGGGTTCACAAAGCCTCCCTGCGGACTGCCATACACGCCATAGTCCGTGTTCTTATTGATCGTGCCGATCTTCTGCTGCCCATCCGAAAACACGCCGTGCAGCTCGCCCGGGCTGCCCTTTTCGCCCTTTTTCACATCCACGATCTTCGAGGGGTAGACGTCGCCATCCCTGATTGGCAGGATCTGCAGGGTGTCTACATCGGTGATGGCATGGCCCAGCGCGCCAAAGCGCTTGGCTGCCATGTCAAAATAGGTCAGCGTGCCGATGCCCGCCGTGGAATCGCGCACCCAAAGCCCCAGGCGCCGCGCGCCGCTTTCATCCACCACGGGCGAAATGCGCCCCTCGTAGCTGCGGCCGTTCCGCGTGTAGCTGATCTTAAGGGTGTTGCTCGTGCTGTTTTTCACGATTGAGAGCAGGTCTTGCATGCCGCGCACCTGCTCGCTGCCAAGCCGCGTGATGGTATCCCCGCTTTGAAGGCCAGCCTCCTTGGCCGGGTTTTTGTGCGTGCCGTCCGGCAGGAAGACATCGGCGCAATCGACCACGAAGACGCCGTCCGTATACATCGCGATGCCCACCGCGGCGCCGCCCGGCATCACGATCCTCTCGTTTTCGACCTTCACCGTCACCTGCTTGACCGGCAGCCCCATTAGGCTGAAGGTCAGGTTCGCGCTGCCCGAATTTTCGCCTTGAATGCCCAGCCGTTCATCCCCCGAAAGGCTGACCACGGCGCTTTCCTGCTCCACCTTCACTTCCACCGGCAGCGCGAACGAAAAACTTTGGCTCTGCCCCGTCGATATGCGAATATTTTCGGGCAGATTGCGCAGGCTCTGTACCGACGGCATAAAATTCACCGCTGTAAGCAGCCCCGCCAGCGCGATGCCAAGCGCTTTTTTTAAGCTTTTCCGTCGTTTCGCCGCCCTTTCCCCGCTGTGCTCCATCTCAAAATCCTCTCCAATCCTTTATGCTTCGCTTATTGTGCTTGGAGCGGTGCCCGCGTATTCTTTGAGAAACTTTCCTTGGAAGCGCAACTCCGCGGCGTTTTCGCTGGGAAAATCGCTTGGGGGGAATTCTCAAAATAGGAGCTCAAAAAAAGCGGGCCTGCCTTTCCACGCGCTATTAGTGGAAGGCAGGCCCGCTTTAAATTTTAAACCTCAATATTGAAATTTCGAAAAGGGGAAGCTTTCGGGCGGCGGCGCCTCCAAGTGCAGCTCTTCGCCCGTCACCGGGTGCTTCAGGCGCAATCGATAGGCGTACAGCGCAATGGGCTCGCCGGGCCTGCCGCCTCCGTAGCGGCTGTCGCCCCAAAGGGGGAAGCCCAGGGCCTTCATCTGGACGCGAATCTGGTGCGAGCGCCCGGTTTTCAACCGAACGCTGAGCAGGCTCAGCCCGTCGCAGCTGCCAAGGCGCTCAAAATCGAGCTCCGCGCGCTTCGCGCCCGGGGTCTGGGCCGTAACCACGCTGGAAGTATTGGTTTTTTCATCCTTTAGAAGGTAATGCTCGGCGCTGCCGCCTTTGGGGGCGATGCCCCGCACCACGCAGAGGTATTCGCGGCCCATTTCGTGCCTTTGCAGCTGCGCCGAAAGCCGGGCCGCAGCCTTTGATGTTCTGGCGAAGGCCACAAGGCCCGCAACCGGCCTGTCAAGCCGATGCACCAGCCCCAAATACACCGCGCCAGGCTTTTGGTACTTCAGCTTGATGTAGCCCTTCAGCTCGCTTAACAGGTCCTGATCGCGACTGGCATCCGCCTGCACGGGCATGTTCGCGGGCTTCAGCGCCACGAGCAAGTGGTTATCTTCATAGAGGATCTTCATCTTCTCATGCGCGCCAGCGCCCCGAGGCCCCGCAGGGCAGCACGCCGCCGCTCATCACCGGCAGGCAGAGCTCCTCGGCCGCGACCTGCCCGCCAAAGCGCGCGCCGACGGTCTTTTCGACGAGGTTTTGCAGCACGGCGGGCTGCAGGCCGGTCGTGTAGGCATTGAGGAGGAAGAACAGCGGCCTACCACTCATGACCTTGACGCATTCCTGCAAAAGGCCAAAGATCTCGGTTTCGAGCTTCCAGACCTGGCCGTCCGGCCCTCGGCCGTAGGAAGGCGGGTCCATCAGGATCGCGTCGTACACGCTGCCGCGGCGCTGCTCGCGCAGCACGAACTTCAGCGCGTCGTCGATGAGAAAGCGCGCGGGTTTTTCGCCAAGGCCAGACAGCGCCGCATTTTCTTTTGCCCAGGTGACCATGCCCTTCGCGGCGTCTAGATGCGTCACGTTGGCACCGGCGGCCAGCGCGGCCAGCGTCGCCCCGCCGGTGTAGGCAAAGAGATTCAAAACCCGAACCGGCCGGCCGGCGCCGCGGATCAGCCCAGCCATCCAGTCCCAATTGGCGGCCTGCTCGGGGAAGAGGCCGGTGTGCTTAAAGCCCGTGGGCCTCACCAAAAAGCGGAGCTCGCCATAGCCGATCGGCCAGCTTTCGGGCGTTTTTTGCAAAAACTCCCAGGCTCCCCCGCCGCTTTGGCTGCGGGCATAGCGCGCCTGCGCTTTTTGCCAAAGCTCCGGCCGGCTTTTGGGCCAAATCACTTGCGGATCGGGCCTGCAGAGCAGCACCTCGCCCCAGCGCTCGAGCTTTTCGCCGCCGCCCGCGTCGAGCACGGCATAGTCCTTCCAGCCATCCGCCAAAAACATGGGCTCAGGCCTTCTTCACGGCGATGGTCGCCGCCTTGCCGTTGATGTCCCAATCCTTTTTGTAGGCGTCGCCGGGCGCCTCCTCGAACAGGAGGGCGCTTGCCAGCACATCCTGCGCGATGGAGCTCTCGCCCGCCCGCAGCGCGGCCAAAAGCCCTGCGTCCAGCCCGCTGAAGTAGACCAACACGCGATCGATTACCTCAAAGCCCGCCTCCTTGCGCATGGTCTGCACCTTGGAAACCACCTCGCGCACATAGCCTTCCGCGATGAGCTCCGGCGACAGGTTCGCGTCGAGCACCACGGTCATCCCGCCCTCGCTTTCGGCCACAAACCCTGGCTTTTGCGCCGGGGAGATCAGCAGGTCCTCGCGCGAAAGCTCGATTTGCGTGCCATTTAGCGTGAAGGCATAGCGGCCGGCTTCGTTCAGCGCATCGACGGCCGCGTTGCCGTCTGCCTGCTGCAGAAACTGCCCGATCGCCCCCAAGAGCTTGCCGTATTTCGGGCCCAGCGTGCGCATTTGGGGCTTCAGCGCGTAGCTCGTGAAGGCGCGGGTATCCTCCGTAAGCTCCATTTGCTTGACGTTCAGCTCCTCGAGCACCAGGGCCGCCATCTCATCGCTCAAGCCCTCCGCGCCCTTTAAATAGAGCTTTGAAAGCGGCTGGCGAATCTTAAGGCTGGCCGCGTTTCTGGCCGCGCGGCCAAGCGC
>JAITTC010000062.1 GCA_031287285.1 Christensenellaceae bacterium | reverse complement strand
TCGAGCGCGTTAATCTTCTGCAGCCTTTCTTCATAGGCAGCGTAGACCTCGGCGATCTTGCGGCCCCTGAAGTCGTCTGCCGCCTGCATGAACTCCTGCGGGGTCTGCATCAGGGTCTTTGCGCCAGAGATCCTCGATCGAATCTCGCGCGGGGCAAAGTCCTTGTCTGAAAGGTTCAGCGCCTTCAGGCTTTCTTTGATCACGCCGAGCTGGTCCTCGTCGTCATAGATCGTAAAGCTGCGCGAATAGCCTATTTTTTCGATGTCGCGCCGCAAAATCCGGCAGCAGGCCGAGTGGAAGGTCGAAACCCAGACCTTGGATGCCCCCTCGCCCGCCAGGCGCTCGAGCCTTTCGCGCATTTCGCGCGCCGCCTTGTTCGTGAAGGTGATCGCGAGCACCTCATAGGGCGAAACCGGCCTTTCGGCGATCAGGGCCCTTGCCTGTTCGTCGAGGCCTGCCTGCAGGCAGCTCTCTAGATGCTGAAGCTGCTCCGGCGAAAAGTCTGGGTCAGCCTCTGCATGGTAGGCGTTGCCGTACCTGAGCATGTAGGCGATGCGGTTCGTGAGCACCGAGGTCTTCCCAGAGCCCGCGCCAGCCAGAACGAGCAGCGGCCCCTCGATTTGAAAGACCGCCTGCCTTTGCTGCTGGTTTAAAAAGCCGTACTCCTTTTCTAGTAGGGCGCGGCGCAGGGCCATGCCATTCATCATTGGCCTTCTTTCCCCGTTTCTTCCGCCTTGAGCCTGTCGAGCGCGCGGCGGTAGCCGTCTGCCCCATAGCAAAGGCAACGGCTGACGCGGCTGATCGTCGCACTGGAGGCGCCCGTGATCGCCGCGACGGCCGCATAGGTCAGGCCCTCATCGAGCTGGGCCGCGACCCCCATGCGCTGGGCCATGGACTGCAGCTCGTGGATCGTGCACAGATCCTCGAAGAAACGGTAACAGTCCTCCTCGCTCTGCAGCGTTAAAATCGCGCGAAAAAGCCCGTCGAGTTCCTCGCTCTTGATCCTGGAACTATACATAGCGCCTCACCCCTTCTTAACTTATAAGGGCGGAGCTTACCCCGCCTGCCTTTAGGATAGCACAGCTAAAAAGCAGGCGCAAGTTCTTACGCGGGCCGGGGGCCTTGCGGCCCGCTTGCCAAATGAGCTATAATGGCCTTCAACGCATTCTTTTAATAAGGAGGGCTTCCCCCATGCAGGTACTCTTAATCAACGGCAGCCCGCACAAAGAGGGCACCACCTTCACCGCGCTCAAGGAAGTCGAAGGGCGCCTGAAATCCCAGGGCATCGGCAGCGAAATTCTCTGGATCGGCCGCTCGGTTCCCGGCTGCATCGCCTGCGGCGCCTGCAAGGGCAAGGGGAAGTGCTTCGCCTATGACGACATCGTCAACGAGGTGATCGCCCGCGCGCCGGAGTTTGACGGCTTCGTCTTCGGCTCCCCCGTGTATTACGGCGGCATCGCGGGCGACATGAAGTGCTTCATGGACCGCCTTTTTTACACCGGCCGCCATTTTGAATACAAGGTGGGCGCGGTGATTTGCGCGCTGCGCCGTTCGGGCGGCGTGGCGACCTTCCAGCAGATGAACAGCTACCTAAACCTCGCGCGGATGCTGATCGCGCCCTCGCGCTACTGGCTGGCCGTGCATGGCAACAACGGCGGCGAGCTGCAGAGCGATAAAGAGGGCCTGCAGACCCTGCGCGAAACGGCCGACGGCATCGCCTACCTGCTAAAGCTCAAGGAAAGGGCGGGGTTGCCCACCCCCGCGGCCGAAGAGCCTCGTGAGGGCACGAACTTCATTCGCTAACCATAAAACAAGGCCGCCAGCTTACCCTGGCGGCCTTATTTTTATGGGCAAAAGCCCTTTTAGCCTGTTTTATACCCGAACCAGCTCGTATTGCGTGCTGCCCAGGCCGATCTTTTCGCCGTGCTCCACGCAGGAGCGCCAGTTGGTGCCCGGGTGGTTGTCGATGAGGTGATCGTGGCGATCCTGCGGCATCTCGGCAAGCCTGGAGCCCGGCACCACGGGCTGGGCATTGCAGGCGTCCGCGCAGGCGACGTCCAGGGCCACTGGGTCGAAGGAGGCGAACATGCCCACGTCCGGCACGATGGGCAGATCGTTCTCTGCATGGCAATCGCAGAAGGGCGAAACATCGACCACGAGCGAGATGTGGAAATTCGGCCGGCCGTCGAGCACCGCCTTGGTGTATTCCGCGATCTTGCAGTTCAGGGCGTCGTTGGCGCCATCCCAGGCTGCCTCAACCGCGTCGACCGGGCAGGCGCCGATGCAGCGGCCACAGCCCACGCACTTGTTATGGTCGATATGGGCCTTGCCGCTCGCAAAGCCGATGGCTGAATGGGCGCAGTTCTTCGCGCAGGCGCCGCAGCTCACGCAAAGATCCTCGTCGACCTGGGGCTTGCCCGATGAGTGCATCTCCATCTTGCCCGCGCGGGAGCCGCAGCCCATGCCGATGTTCTTCAGCGCGCCGCCATAGCCCGCGTTTTCGTGGCCCTTAAAGTGCGTGAGCGAGATCACGATGTCCGCATCCATGATGGCCCTGCCGATCTTGGCCTCCTTGACGTACTCGCCGCCCGCGACGGGCACGTAGGCTTCGTCCAGGCCCTTGAGCCCGTCGCCGATGATGATGTGGCAGCCCGTTGAAAAGGGGCTGTAGCCGTTTTCATAGGCGGAATCGAGGTGGTCGAGCGCGTTCTTGCGGCGGCCGACATAGAGCGTGTTGCAGTCCGAAAGGTAGGCCTTGCCGCCCAGGGACTTGACCAAATCGACGACGACCTTGGCGTAGTTTGCGCGCAAAAAGGCCAAATTGCCGGGCTCGCCGAAGTGGATCTTGATCACGGTGAATTTGTTTTTAAAGTCAATGGTTTCGATGCCCGCCTTGCGGATGAGCCTCTCGAGCTTTTCGAGCAGGTTCCTATCCGGCGTGGCGCGCAGATCGGAGAAAAAGACCTTGGATGCTGGCATTTTGAACTACCCCCTAAAGAAATTTATGCATTCATGCAAACTTTTGCCGGCCGCAGGGCAGCGGCCGGCAAAAGGCGCTGAAAAAAGGAAAACCGCTTAGGAAAGACCCGGCCAGCCCTTGAGCTTTTCGGCCTGCTCCTCATAGAAGCCCGGGCGCACCCAGGGGTAATGCTCGCTGCCCTCGAGCATGCCGGGCAGGATCAGTCCGCCGTCTACCCGAACGGTGATGCCGGTGATGTAGGAAGCGTGCTCAGAGGCCAGGAAGGCGCAAACCTCGCCGTTTTCGCGTGGGTTACCCACGCGGTGAAGCGGAATGGACTTCGTCACGAAGTCGCTGTAAAGCCTTGTTTCCTGGCCCGGGCGGGGCGTCCAGGTCGCGCCCGGGGCCACGCAGTTGACGCGGATATTGTAGTGCGAAAGGTCGATGGCCATCGACGAAGCCGCGCGCTTGATGGCTGCCTTGAAGCCGCCGTAGAGGAAATCATCCGGGTAGGCCTGCTCGGCCCTTGACGAGGTGATGAAGAGGATGCAGCCCGCCGTGCCGTCTTTGACCATGTGGCGGGCAGCGGCGCCCGCGCAGAGCACATAGTTGCGGTAGTTCGAGGTATAGAGCAGCTCTAAATCCTCGGCGGTGGAAGTCAGCACCGAGCCGCGCACATCGCGCCCCGCGTTGCACACGATGAGGTCGATGTGCCCAAGGGCTTCATGCGCCTTGTTGATCAGCTCTTCGGGAGCGGTCGCGACCTCCAGGCTGGCCTGAAAGACGTAGCACTTGCGGCCGAGCTTCTCGATGGCCGCCTTCGTGTCATTCGCGCCCTCTTCGCGCGACTTGTAGCTGATGGCCACATCGTAGCCATGCTCGGCGAGGACGATTGCGATGCCCTGGCCGATGTTGTGGCTGGCGCCGGTGACGATAGCCGTTTTGCCCATGGAAATGCCTCCTTGCGTAAAGTTGGTTTTGCCTTTTCGCTTTTAAACGCGCCTTTGGCGCGCTGCGGCCGAGGGATATAGAGAGGCGAGCCTAGCTGAACTTCTTATCGTTTGAATAGAGCGTATCGAAAAACGAGGTATCCGGCCAAAGGCCGCCGTAGCCCTTGATGAGATGCTCCTTCAAGATCTCGTCATTCAGGTCGTCGATGCCAAGGCCCGGCTTCTCGTTTGGCGTGATGAAGCCGTTTTGGATGATCGGCCCGCCA
Organism: Christensenellaceae bacterium; assembly: GCA_031287285.1. Taxonomy (GTDB): domain Bacteria; phylum Bacillota; class Clostridia; order Christensenellales; family UBA1750; genus JAITGM01. The sequence goes on along the minus strand of JAITTC010000062.1, from coordinate 988 downwards.
AAGCCCGTGACCATGTCGCTCCAAAAGGGCACGTCGGGCGCGTTGAACTCGCAGGCCATGAAGCTCTCGGTCGCCACGCCCATGTGCGCCGTGGCCAGCGCGGCGATCGGCGTTTCGCACATGTGCGTGATCATCGCCACGTTATAGCGCTGGGCCATGTCGCCGATGCGCTTTGTTTCTAAAATGCCGCCAGCAGAGCAGATATCGGGGTGGATGATGGGCACCGCGCGCTCCTTGCAGAGGGCTTCGAAGCCCTCGACGAAGACCGCGTCCTCGCCGGTCGCCAGGGGAACGCCGCTCATCTGCGAAAGGCGCTTATATTCCTCCACATAGTAGGGCGGCAGGCAGTCCTCGACCCAGGCGAGGTTGTATTTTTCGATCCTGCGCAGGAGCCTTGCGCAATCCTCCAGGTTGATGCGGCCCACATGGTCGATGGCAAGGGGGATCTCCCAGCCAAGCTCCGCCCTCATATCGGCCAGCTCCTGCTCGTATAGGTCCAAGCCGCGCTCGGTGATGCGGTAGAAGCCATAGGGCTGCTCGAGGGCAAAATCGTAATAATACCGGTTACGCTCGGCATAGTTTGAGGGGTCGAGCATGATTTCCGGGCTGCGGCCATCGTAAAACGGCACGAGCGCGGCCGAATTGCCTTCCACGCGCTCGAGCAGGCCCTTCGGCGCGGAGAGAACGACCTCGCTTGGATGCAGGGCCTGCAAATCCTCGACGCTGAGCACCGCCTTGACCATGGTGAACCCATCGCGCTCGACGTATTTTTTCAGCGTCCTGCCCATTTCGCGGCCCGAAAACCGGCCGCGCGGCGGATTGTGAATGCCCAGGTCGCAATACATCCTGATGGAGTCGCGGTATTTACCGCCCAGCATCTGGTAGATGGGCACGCCGTAGGCCTTGCCGGCCAGATCCCACAGCGCGATCTCGATGCCGGAAACGCCGCCGCCCTGCCGGGCAGGGCCGCCGTGCTGCTTGATGCGCT
>JAITTC010000055.1 GCA_031287285.1 Christensenellaceae bacterium | reverse complement strand
TAATCCGCCGTGGGCTCCTTAGAGTCGAGCTTGAAGGGATTCTTGCCCTCGTCGGCGAGATCCGGGTTATAGCGGTAGAGCTGCCAGTAGCCCGCATCGACCGCGCGCTTTTCTTCGATTTGGGTCTTGCCCATGTTGATGCCGTGGTTGATGCACGGGGCATAGGCGATGACCAGGGACGGTCCCTTATAGGCCTCTGCCTCGGCGATTGCCTTGAGGAGCTGGGCCTGGCTTGCGCCCATGGCGACCTGCGCCACGTAGACGTAGCCATAGCTCATGGCCATCATGCCCAAATCCTTCTTGCGAGTGCGCTTGCCGGCCGCTGCGAACTTGGCCGTGGAACCGGTGGGGGTGGACTTGGACGACTGGCCGCCGGTGTTGGAATACACCTCGGTGTCAAGAACCAGGACGTTCACATCCTCGTCCATGGCCAGAACGTGGTCGAGTCCGCCGTACCCGATGTCGTAGGCCCAACCGTCGCCGCCGAAGACCCAGATGGACTTCTTGACGAAGAGATCCTTCATCGAGAGGAGCTCGCGCCCAAGCTTGCAGGCATCGCAGCCGCACTCCGGCTCAACGCCGTCTTCAAGGGCCGCGACCAAGGCGGGAGCCGCCTTCTTCGAACCCTCTGCATCGTCGATATTCTCGAGCCAGAGCTTTGCCGCTTCCTTGATCTCGGGCCGGGTCCAGTCCACGGCGATCAGGGCTTCCGCAACGGCCGCGGCCTTTGCGCGGCGCTGCTTAGTGGCCAGGTTCATGCCAAAGCCGAACTCCGCGTTGTCTTCAAAGAGGGAGTTTGCCCAAGCGGGGCCCTGGCCCTTGGCGTTGACCGTGTAGGGGCAGGTCGGCGCGGAGCCGCCGTAGATCGAGGAGCAGCCGGTGGCGTTCGCGATGAGCATTCTATCGCCAAAGAGCTGCGTGATGAGCTTGATATAGGGCGTTTCGCCGCAACCTGCGCAGGCGCCCGAGAACTCGAACAGCGGCTGGAGGAACTGGCTGTTTTTGATGGTGGTGGGGGCGATTCCCTCGGGGGCCGGAACGCTCACCGCATAGTCCCAGTTCGCTTCCTGGGCGCTTTGGGTGGCGAGGGGCTTCATCACGAGGGCCTTTTCCTTCGCGGGGCAGGTTTCTGCGCAGTTGCCGCAGCCGGTGCAGTCCAAGGGGCTGACCTGGATGCGATACTGGTAGCCCTTCGGCGCCAAGGAAGCCTTGGTTTCAAACCCTGCGGGGATTTCGTCGCCATCCTTGACCAAGACCGGGCGAACGGCCGCGTGCGGGCAGACCAGCGAGCACTGGTTGCACTGGATGCACTTTTCGAGCTGCCATTCGGGCACGTTGACCGCGATGCCGCGCTTTTCGAACTTCGTGGTGCCGGTGGGAACGACGCCCGCCGGGTCAAAGGCCGAAACGGGGAGCTTGTCGCCCTCCTGGCGCAGGATCGGGGTGATGACGGAATCGAAGTATTCGGTCGCCGGGACCTTCACGGGCTGCGCGCCGGTGGCGGCGTCTGCCCAGGAGGCTGGCACCGGGATTTCGACCAGGCCGGCCACTGCGGAATCGATCGCGTCGTAGTTCATCTGGACTATGGCGTCGCCGCGCCTGCCGTAGGACTTCTTTGCGGCATCCTTCATGTAGGCGCTGGCCTCTTCGTAGGGGATGATGTTCGCAAGCTTAAAGAAGACCGACTGCATGACCGTGTTGATGCGGTTGCCCATGCCGACCTTTGCCGCGATGCCGATGCCGTCTATGTTGTAGAACTTGGCCTTCTTCTTTGCGAGGAGGCGCTTCATCTCGGCGGGGAGCTGCTCCTCCATTTCGGCCGCGCTCCAGGGGGAGTTGAGCAGGAAGGTGCCGCCGTCCTTAAGGGCCGAAACCATGTCGTAGCGCGTCACATACGAGGGGTTGTGGCAGGCGATGAAGTCCGCGGCGTCGATCAGGTAGGTCGACTGAATCGGGCTGTCGCCAAAGCGGAGATGGGAAATCGTGATGCCGCCGGACTTCTTCGAGTCGTAGCTGAAGTAGCCCTGAGCGAACTTATCGGTGTGATCGCCGATGATCTTGATCGAGTTCTTGTTCGCGCCGACCGTGCCGTCTGAACCAAGGCCGTAGAACATCGCGGCCACGGTGCCCTCGGGCGCCGCGTTGACCTGCGCGCCAAGGGGCAGCGAGGTGCCGGAAACATCGTCGGTGATGCCGACGGTGAAGTGGTTCTTCGGCGAGGGGAGCTCAAGGTTTGCGTAAACCGCGGCCACCATGGTGGGGTTGAACTCCTTGGAGCCAAGGCCGTAGCGGCCGCCGTAGATCGCGATCTCGCCGCGGCCGGATTCCTTGAGGGCCGAGGTCACGTCGAGGTAGAGCGGCTCGCCCAGGGTGCCGGGTTCCTTCGTGCGGTCTAAAACGGCGATGCGCTTGACCGACTTTGGAATCGCGGCGGCAAACTGCGCCACGGCGAAGGGGCGGTAGAGCCGAACCTTCAAAAGGCCGAGCTTCTTGCCCTGCTTGTTGAGGTAATTGATGGCTTCCTCGGCGGCTTCGGCGCCGGAACCCATCATGATGATGATGTTTTCTGCATCCGGGGCGCCCACATAATCATAGAGGCCGTATTTGCGGCCGGTCAGGGCCGAAACCTTGGCCATTTCCTCTTCGACGATCGCGGGAACCGCCGCGTAGTAGCCGTTGGCCGCCTCGCGGTTTTGGAAGTAGATATCCGGGTTTTGGGCAGTGCCCCTCTGGTGGGGATGCTCGGGGTTCATCGCGCGGGCGCGGAAGGCATCGACCTTTTCAAAGTCCGCCAGCTTTGCCATGTCTTCATAGTCGATGGCGTCGATCTTCTGCACTTCGTGCGAGGTGCGGAAACCGTCGAAAAAGTGGAGGAAGGGCACCGAGGCGCGCAGGGTCGAAAGGTGCGCGACCAGGGCAAGATCCATCGCTTCCTGCACGGAGTTTGAGGCGAGCATCGCAAAGCCGGTCTGGCGGCAGGCCATGACGTCCGCATGGTCGCCAAAGATCGACAGGGCGTGCGCGGCGAGCGCCCTGGCAGAAACATGGAAGACGCAGGGCAGAAGCTCGCCAGAGATCTTGTACATGTTGGGGATCATCAGCAGAAGGCCCTGCGAGGCGGTGAAGGTGCTGGTTAAAGCGCCCGCCACCAAGGAGCCGTGCACCGCGCCCGCGGCACCCGCCTCGGACTGCATCTCGGTGACCTGCACCGTCTGCCCGAACAGGTTCTTTTGCCCTTTGGCTGCCCATTCGTCGGCGGATTCCGCCATCGGGGAGGAGGGGGTGATGGGGTAAATGGCGGCTACGTCGCTGAAGGCATACGCCACATGACTGGCAGCCGTGTTCCCATCGATGGTCATTTTGTTGCCCATGATTAAGAAGCCTCCTTAAAATAAGGGTTGTTCGAATGATGGAAGACACCGCCCCGCCCTCAAAGAGGCGGAAACCCTGCTTTCCTGCGGGCAAACGCCCACAAACTTCATTATATAAACGCGGATTGCCAATGTCAACCGCGCGGAAGAAAGCTTGCGCAAAAAATAACGGAGGCGGCCAAGCAAAACCGAAAAAGTTGGGCTTTGAGAAGCGGCGTTTTCATGCTATACTTTGCAAGAAGTTAACCAAACGAAGGGGGAGGGGAAGTCAGGTGCTGCTGTTCGAAAAACCCGGGAAGGAAAACACCCAAAAGACGCTGGAAATTGCCTTTGCGAAGGCCAGGGAGCTGCAAACGAAGCTCATCGTTTCCACGACGGGGGGCGATAACGCCCGCGAGGCGCTGCAAATGGCCGAAAGCCTCGGGCAAACGAAGGGGCTCATCGTCGTGGGCCATGCCTGGGATTTCAAGACGCACGAGGGCGGCAATAAGATGGCGCCCGATATTTACGCCGCCCTGCGCGAGAGGCAGGTGCCCATCGTGTTCGCCTCGCACCTGCTCTCGGGCGCCGAAAGGGCCTTTTCAACCAGGTTTTCGGGTGCGTACCCGGCGGAAATCATGGCGCACACCCTCCGGATGCTGGGCCAGGGCATGAAGGTCTGCGTGGAATGCTCCGTCATGGCGCTGGATGCAGGCTGCATCGAAAAGCCGGGCCCGGTGGTGGCCGTGGGCGGCACCGGCAGGGGAGCCGACACGGCCTGTGTTTTGACCCCGGCCCACGCAAACGACATTCTTTCGACCAAGATCCACGAGATTCTCTGCAAGCCTTCCCTTTATTAAGCGCGGGGAAGAACGGGCACGACCCGCCCCCTATGGGGGCCGCAATAAAATCCAAGGAGGGGTTTGATCATGTTAAAGGTCGGCATTCTGAGCGGCTGGCATGTGCACGCCAGGGGCTACGCCAAGGAGCTTGAAGAGAGCGGCTTGGTTCAAATCGCGGCGCTTTGGGACGAGGACCCTTCCCGCGGCAGAGCCTGGGCCGAGGAACTGGGCGCCGAGTTCATCGAGGATGTCGACGAGCTGCTCGCGCGGGATGACATCCCGGCAATCGTCTGCAACGCCCCGACGACCGAGCACCCGGCCCTCCTCCTGAAGGCGGCTACTGCCGGCAAGCATATTTTTACCGAAAAGCTGCTGGCCGTAAGCTCTGCGGAGTGCGAAGCGCTCTGCAAGGCGATCGACGCTTCGGGCAAGGTCTTTTGCATATCGCTTCCGCTGCGCGCCACAAGGCGCGTCCTTTACATCAAAAAGCTCATCGAAGACGGCGCTCTGGGCCGCGTTACGGGCGCGCGCTTCCGCCGCAGCCACAGCGGCGTCAGCGATCATTGGCTGCCCGCCTATTGGTTTGATGTGGAAAAGACCGGCGGCGGCGCGATGATGGATCTCGGCGCGCACCCAGCCTACGTTCTGCCCTTTCTCTTCGGCGCGCCCAAGCGCCTTGCGGGGTTTACGGCCAATCTCTTCGGCACCTCGGCGGACGAGAGCGCCATCGCCCTGGCTGAGTTCCCGGGCGGCATTTTGGCCACCGGCGAAACCGCCTTTGTTACAAACGGCGTGCCCGACCTTCTCGAGGTCTATGGCACCGAAGGCTCCGTCTTCATGCGCGGCGACGAGCTTTGGCTGAACCTCCGGGATGGCGGCAGGCTGATTTCGGCGGAAGAGCTGCCAAAAGAGGAGCCCTCGCCCGTCATTCAGTTCGCGAAGGCCTGCATCGAAGGCGGCGGCAGCCCGGAGCATCTGGGCACGAAGGATGCCCTGGTCATGACGCGCTTCATCGAGGCGGTCTACGCCTCAGACGCCTCCGGCAAGGCCGTATTTTTCTAAATCGCCGCCCTTTTTTTGCAAAACCTTGGCTTTTGGGCTTGACAGCGGGGCTTCGCCTTGCTATGATAGCTAAAGTTTGAGCGAGTAGCTCTTCGTGCGCCATAGACAGCGGGTGCGCCTGGGTTTCCCGGCGCGTAAGCTCCCGCCGAGGTCACGGATGGGAAGGGTTTCGCAGGGGGTTTTGGCCCCAGTGGATGCGATGACCGGCCCTCGTGCCTTATGCGGCGCGAGGGCTGTTTTGTTTGGGCGAGTTTGATCGCAAGCGAGGTGAACAACGAAGAGATGAACAAACAGCAGGAAGCGAAGGCAGAGCTCGTGCAGAGCATTCGCAAGAGCCTCGAAAAGTCGCAGGCCGTCGTGCTGGTGGACTACCGCGGCCTCAACGCCGAGGAGGAAACCGATCTGCGCAAGCAGATGCGCGATGCGGGCGTGGAGTACCGCGTGCTGAAGAACACGCTGATTAAGCGCGCCAGCGACGAGCTGAGCATCGTCGGGCTCGACGGCTACCTAAACGGCCCCACCGCCGTGGCCTTTGGCCTGAACGACCCCACGGCCCCGGCGAAGATTCTTGGCGACTACATCGACAAAACCAAGAAGATGGAAATCAAGTGCGGCCTGATCGGCACCAGCGTCATCGATCCAAAGGGCGTCAGCGCCCTGGCGCAGCTGCCCAGCAGGGAAGTGCTCCTGGCCAAGGCCCTGGGCAGCATGAACGCACCGATCACCGGCCTGGTTACCGTGCTTGGCGGCACGCTGCGCAAGCTCCTTTACGCGCTGAACGCAGTCAAAGACGCAAAGGGCGCCGCCTAAACCCCAAAAGCATCTAAAAAGCTAAAATCAAAACGGAGGAACGAGCAAAATGGCATACGAAGACATCATTTCCGCAATTGAAAGCATGACCGTTCTGGAGCTTGCCGACCTGGTCAAGGCCCTGGAAGAAAAGTTCGGCGTTTCCGCCGCGGCCCCCGTGGCCGTGGCCGCAGGCCCCGCAGCGGCAGCCCCCGCGGCCGTGGAAGAAGAAAAGACCGAGTTTGACGTCATCCTGACCAACGCTGGCGAGAAGAAGATCAACGTCATCAAGGTCGTGCGCGAGGTCGTTGCAGGCCTTGGCCTGAAGGAAGCGAAGGACCTGGTCGACGGCGCGCCCAAGCCCATCAAGGAAGGCGTGACCAAGGAAGAGGCCGAGTCCATCAAGGCGAAGTTCGTCGAAGTCGGCGCGACGGTCGACATCAAGTAATTTTTTGGGGCGCAAACGCGCAATAAAAAAGAGCCGGAAACGGCTCTTTTTGGGCTTGTTTTAAGGGTTTGGCTCCGCCGGCCCCGGGCCTAGTGCGAAAGAATATCGGCCAAAGAGATGAGGTGCTTGCTGATCTTCTTCTTCATCGCGACGGCCTCGGTGATGTCTACGGCGATGATCTTGTTATTGCGGATGCCGACGCAGAGGTTGGATTGGCCATCGCGGAGCGCGTCCACGGCGCGCTCGCCCATGCGGGCCGCCAGAATGCGATCCGCAGAGGAAGGGGAGCCGCCGCGCTGCACATGGCCGATCACGGAGTCTCGCGCATCGACCTTATGGCCGATGCGCGCCTGGTTGTGGTTGAGCCAGGCGGCGATGTATTCCACGGTGAAGTGCTGCATGCCGGGCCGCATATGAACGCCCTCCGCCATGACGATGATGCCGTACTTTTTGCCGCGCCCGAAGGACTGGCTGAGCTTTTTGACGATATAGCGCAGCCACTTGCTGTCGTCCCACTTCATTTCGGGCAGCAAAATCGCGTCGGAGCCGGCCGCGATGCCCGCGTAGACCGCGAGATCGCCGCAATCCCTGCCCATGACCTCCACCACGGAAACCCGGCCGTGCGAAGCCATGGTCTCGCGCAATTTATTGATGTTTTCCATGCAGGTATTGATCGCCGTGTCAAAGCCGATGGTGTAATCGGTGTAGGCCAGGTCATTATCGATGGTGCCGGGCAGGCCGATTGCGTTGACGCCGCTTTCGCGCTGCAAGACGTTGGCGCCGCGGAAGGAGCCGTCCCCGCCGCAGACGACCAGCCCGTCGATCTTATGCTTTTTAAGGGTGGCATAGCATTCCTGGCGCACGGTTTCGTCCGTGGCAAATTCAGGCAGCCTTGCCGTGCCCAAAATGGTGCCGCCGCGGTGGATGATATCGCCGACGCTGCCTGCATCCAGGGGGGCCACATCGTCGTTTTTGAGGCCCACGAAGCCATCGCGTATGCCATAAACCTCCATGCCGTAATATAGGGCGGAACGCACCACGGCGCGCACGGCCGCATTCATGCCGGGCGCGTCGCCGCCGCTGGTCAGGATCCCGATGCGCTTCTTTGCCTGTTCCAAAAGAAGCCCCCCTTTTGCCATTTTGCTTATGCGTGGCATTATAGCATAGCGCGCTTTGAGGGCACAAGGGCATTTCTTTTTATAAGTGAAGGATGGTGGCGGCGCCGGCGTGGAAGCGCTTGGTTATTCGCTTGGCAAAAAGGGTCGTATTTGGTATAATGGTGCTGGCCGGATGAAGAAGGGCTGGGTTTTTCCTCCCTATCTAGTTTGGCCTTCAATGCATGAAGGAGGAATGAAGGATGGGCAGATATGATGAAGGGCTAAGGTTAATCGAAGAGAGTTGCGGGCACGGGAAGGACAATGTCATCGCGCTTTCAACCATCGCAATCGAAGCGGACGCAGATGGCGAGCCCTGCCCCTGCGTCCGCGATGTGGACGCTTTTTATGAGGACGGCGCGTTTTACATCACCACGGTGGCAAAATCGAGCAAAATGCGGCAAATAGGCCAAAATAAGCAGGTTGCCTTTGCGGTTTGCTTCGAAGGGATTTCAGGCAATGGGATTGGTGAAAATCTGGGCTGGGTTTTAAACCCTAAAAATGCCGAATTGAGGGGAAAGCTTCGCAAGGCGTTCAGCGATTGGTATGACCAGGCCAACAAGGAGCAAGATGAGGATTGCGTCATTTTAAAAATCCGCATCACAAGGGCGTCTATCTTTAAGGATCACGGGGCCGTGCGCTTCGATATGGACTTTGTGAACAAGACGGTCATCGAGGATGAAAAAACGGATAACCATTAGACGATATTTCAATGATGAAAAGAGGGGGCCGTTTTACGGCCCCCTCTTTTCATCATTGAGGTATGGCGGCAGCTTACTTCAAAAAGACGTTTTCTTCGCCCAAGAGCCCCTGCATCCGCTCGAGCAGCGCGGGGTTTGGCTCGACGGCCTGCGCGGGCGGC
>JAITTC010000042.1 GCA_031287285.1 Christensenellaceae bacterium | reverse complement strand
GAGAAGCGCCAGATGCTCACCAGGCTGTTATATTGATAAAAGGCCTGCCAATCAGCGCCCAGCGCCGTGTAAATCTGCACGCCCAGAAAGGGCATGACCGCATTGCTTAAGGTGATGGCCATCGTGTATAGGCTGATGGCCAGGGCCCGGTTCCTTACGGGCACCACGGCGAGCAGCATCTGCACCAAGCACAATGGAATGCAGCTGTTGGTCATGTTCGCGGCGGCGGCAAGGCCCAGGAAGACCCAGGGCCGCTCGGGGCCGGGCAGCGAGGCGGAAAACATCATCACCAGCGGGCAGATCGCCTGCCCGAGCGCGCCAAACAGGATGGTGAAGTGCACGGTCTTTTTTTGATTGAGCCAGGCCCAAAACCCGATGGCCGCAAGCTGCAAAACGCTGGTGACTGCGTTGACGTAGCTCAGCTGCGCTTCGTCAAGGCCGCAGTAAACCGTTTGGCCGATATACCACATGCTGAAGTCCGTATGCCAGGCCAGGTGGAAATAAAGAATGCACAAGAAGAACGAAAGGAAGCGCGCATCGCCCTTCAGCGCCCTCAAAACCTCGAGGATATCGCGCGCCGAAAAGCGCTTCATCGCCTGGAGCTGCTCGGGGCTTCTTTGCCCGCCGCGAATTCGCGAGATGACCAGCGCACCAAGCAGCGCCACGCCGCCGTTAATGAAGTAAAAGATCTGCAAAACCGTCAGCTTACCGCTCCCCGTGGCCCTGGCCAGCATCATCCCAAAAACCAAAGGGGCTGCGGTGCCGATCATGAACATGAAGCGGTTGCGGAAGGAATAGAGCTGGTTGCGCTCCCCTTCGCGGGTCACATCGCCAAAAAAGCCCTGCCACTGCGCGTTATAGGTAGCCAAAACGCCGGCCGTCAGCCCCAAAAAGACGAAGAAATAGGTCATCTTAAACGAGCCCATCCAGGGGGTAAGCCCATAGAGGAAGTACATCGCGCCAAGGAAGCACAAAATCAGCATCGGCATGCCCTTGGAGGACTTCATCCGATCGGCCCAGATGCCCGCGGGCAGCAAGAGGATCACCGAAACCGCGTTCGTCGCCGTTTGAATGAGGCCGATCTGCGCATCGCTCGCGCCGAGGTTGGAGGCGAAGATGTTGTTGCCAAACATGCCGGTTGACGCCATGTATTGAAAGCACATCCCCTCGATGCCAAAGAGCAGCATCATCCTGCTGAAAGGATCCTTTAAAAAGCCAAAGATTTCCCTTTTTTCGCCCTGCGCCTGCATGGTTATGCCATTCCCCCAAGCTGCCGCGCCCTTTTTTGTTCCCTTGGAAGCCTTTCTTTCGGGGCGCCCTTGCAATATTCGCTCGTATTAGCATAACCGTTTCGTATTTCTTGTCAAGCGCAAACGCTTTAAGGCGTGGGGCAGGGCCCCAAAAGTTCCTCGCATAGCGCAGGCCACCCGCAAAAGCCTCCGCTCGCAGTTCTGCGGCTTGATCGAAAACCCATCCATCATCAAAAGCGATCGCTTTCTGCCCGGGAAGAAACTGGGGCTCAGCGCAAACAGCGCTTGCAAAAAATGGTCCGTGGCGCCATCTAAAACCGCGTGGTAAAGCAGCACCTCGCCCCTTAAAACCGCCCTTTCGAAGTCCTCTCTTTTTCATCCCCGCGATGTAACCGTTCGGATCATAGCGCGCGCAGCGGCCTGTGGGGTAAAGGGCATTCCCTTCCCTTATCCAGGCGGCTTCCATCCAGAACCGCAGCGATTTCCTCGCCCATCTCTTGCTCCGTGAAGTCCATCGGGCAGACTTCGGCGCCGCAAAGGGTCAAAAAATCGATCGTCCTCCAAAAGCGCCCGCGATCTTCGCTGGCCTTCACATCTTTTGCGGCATCGCCCTCGCCGGTCGCCGGAAGGCTCTCTCCCCCGCTCTTTCCCGCCGCCAAGGACTTCTTCCATCGCGGAAACCGCGTCGATCAGGCTCCACTTGGCCTGCGCAAAAGGCGCCGCGAACCGCCTCTGCGGAAGGGCGCGCCCGGCAGATCTTAGGCAGGCGCGCCGGGGCTCCAGAGCGTGACCCTCGGAAAGCTGGCGGGCGGCGGGGCCGAGGCGTAAGCCGCCGCCGTCTTTTCGATATTGCCGCGAATTTCCTCGAGGGTTTCGTCGTAGATGATGCGCACGCTGCCGTCCGCCGCCATCTGATGCGCCGCGTGGATGAGCAGCGCCTGCTTGAAGCCCTCGGCGGCTTCGCGCGGCCAGCTCAAAAACAGCGGGGCATACAGGCCGTCGTCTGAGAGCCTCTTGCGCAGCATGGCCAGAAGATTTGCAAAATCCTCCAGATTCGAGCCGGGCTCCAGCGTGAACAGCATCCGAAAGAGCATGTTCCATTCAAAGTCCAAGTTCATCTGGCTGGTGAGGTGCTCGGCGAGGATGTCGATAAAGGGGATGCCGCTTTTCAGCTCGTCCTCCAGCTCGAGCGGCGAGCTGAAGTCGATCTCCTCGGCGGCGGCCCTGCCGATGCGCGAGAGCAGGGAGGTTACGCCGGCGCCTTCCTCCGCGTTCAAGGCTTCGTGCCTGGCCAGCAGGTAGCGGCTTAAAATGTCGCACGACCTGCGGAAGTCCAGCGTAAAGCCCAGATTTTTATGCATCTTCACATAGAACATATCGGAAATGGTCTTGGCGAAGAGGGCGCGCAGGGCGTCTTCGCGGGTACCCTCGTCCGGGGTCACGCCCTGGCGCTGAATTTGGCTGTAGATGAGATAAAGCTGGTTATCGACCTGCGAGAGGTTCTGGTAGGCAAGCTCCAGCATTTGCTTCATGAAGCTATCCATCAGCATGTAGCTGTTGTTCTTATAGATGATCTCGTGCTCGACCTCGGCCCAAAAGACGTGCACCAGCGCCTTGATCTGCAGCTCAAAGCGCGTCGCTTCGCCCAAGGGGCCGTAAAAACCGTCGATCTTATAGATCTTCTGGCCGTTATTTTGGATCTGGGGCTGCATTTCCTCCATTTCAAGGCGCACATCGGGGAAGCCCGGCGCAAAATAAAAGCCATCCGCCGCCTTTTCGGTGAAGCGCTCGAGCAAAATCTCTGAAAGCGCGGCCTCGTCGGCCAGGAAGCGGCATTCCACGCGCAGCCCGATGAGATCCGGCATGTTGTCAAGAATGGTTTCGGCGTAGGTGTGCTTCTTATAAAGCCCCCGGCGCAGGATCTTTTCCTTCAGGCTCTCTTCGCCCTTCACCCGCGTGTTGATGCCCACCAGGGTTTC
>JAITTC010000265.1 GCA_031287285.1 Christensenellaceae bacterium | reverse complement strand
CTGACCCATGACCAGGCATAGGTCAAAAAGACATAGCCCTTCGAGGCATCGAAATGCCCAAGCGCCTCCATCAGGCCAAGCGCGCCTTCCTGAAACAAATCGCTGTTCGTTAAGCTGCTTTGAGCGAATCGCTGCTGCGTCTTCAAGGCCTGCTGGTAAATAAACCGTTCGTTTTTCTCGATCAGCGCGGCGAGCGCGGCGCGGTCCCCGCCCTGCGCCAGGGCGCACAATCTCTCGTTTGGGGCGCTTAAAAGCCCCTCTTCTTCATCGCCTTGGTCGGCAGGCGGCCGGGCAAGCCCCGCCGCATCCAGCGCGCGTGCCTCCTCCGCCTTTTCATCCACATAATCGATCCCCGCGGCGATCATGATTCGAATCACTTCGTATTGTTCGCGCAGGGTCAAGGGCTGCTCACCGGAGGCGAACAGCTCCACGAACTCGAATTCGCTCAACTCGCGCTCCGCGTTCAGATAAGGCTCCATTTTCTGCAAAATGTCGGCCGCGTTCAGCACTTTTCGCCGCCCTTCCCGAAGAACCGCCATGTTCGCCCGAAACATACCCACAACTTCTATTTTTTCTCATTATATCACAAAGACCTTAATCGGCAACAGCCAATCCCGCCCCTGCCCAAAATTCAGAGCGTTTTTCAGGGGAGCGGATTCCCTCGTCGCCTTCCCGGCGCCAAACACTAAAAATTTTCGATATTGGCTTGACATTGATATTATATCGCATATAATATTATTCGTGATGGCAGTGCCATCTCACTAAGCAGGATGCGCGGCGCGAAGCGCCGCAGCGGCAAAGGGGTGATTTTTCCCATGTTGCTTCCCATAAACGCCAGCATGTTGGAAGCCTGCGTGCTCTCGGTGCTCTCGCGGGAGGACACCTACGGCTACAAGCTGACCCAGGCGCTGACGGAAAAGACCGGGGTGTCCGAATCCTCGCTCTACCCGGTTCTGCGCAGGCTGCAAAAAAGCGGCGCGCTGACGACCTACGACGAGAACTTTTCGGGCAGAAACCGCAGATACTATCAGCTCAGCGCCGACGGGCGGCGCCTTTTGCATGCCTACCGCAGGGAATGGAGCGAATATAAGCGCTCGATCGACGAACTTCTCTTGGGGCAGAGCTGCGAGAAATGCCAGATGGCGGAAATGGATGGAGGTGAACCGGCTTGACCCGCAATGAATGGTTGGCCGCGCTGCGCGCGAGGCTCTCGGCTTTGCCGGTGGAAGAGCAAGAAAGCGCGCTGCGCTACTACGAGGAACTGTTCGACGAGGCGGCCAGCGAAGGCGAGGCGCTTCAGCACCTTGGCGACCCGGCCCGCCACGCGGAGCGCATCCTGCAGGAATCCGGCGTCGTGGCCACAAAGGCAGCCGAGGGCTTTGGCGAAAAACCAAAAAAAGAGCCCTATTACCGCTCGGTTTGGTTTTGGCTCTGCTTGATCTTCACCCTGCCCTTCACCCTGCCGCTGGCTCTTGGCATCGGCGGAGCCGCCGTCGGGGTTGCTTGCGCCATCATCGGCGCTGCGGTGGCCGTCCTGGCCTCCATCGCGGCCATCCTCGTTTCCGGGCTGGCGCTCTGCGTCGCCGCGTTCTTCTTCCTGCCTGGCTTCCCCTCCGCTTTTTTAGCGATGTTCGGCGCAGGGCTGGTGCTCTCGGGCCTTGGGGCCTTTGGTTCCCTTGGAATCGGCGCGATCTTCGCGGCCATCGGCAGGGGCGCGAAGGCGAACAAGGCAAAGCGGGCAGTGAAGGCGCAGCAGGCGCAAAATGGGCGGCAAGGCCCTGAGGAGGGAACCGAAAATGCGTAAATTCGCCAAGATTTTAGCCATTACGGCGGGCTGTATGGTGCTTTGCGGGCTGGTCATCGGCATCGTTGGGATGCTGAACTACAGAAGCGACCCAGGCTACCTCAGGGCTGCGGAAGGCAGCCAGGCCTATGTGGAAGGCCAAGGCGCGAGCCAGCCAGGCGGGGCTTCAATCGCCGCCATGCGGCGGGCGGCCAGCTTTAAGAAGGAGTTCAGCGAGGAGATCCAGAGCCTTTCGATCCACGCCTCGCTCTCAAACCTGACCCTTCACAAAAGCCCTGATTCCACTCTGCGCGTCGAGGTCCTCGGCAGGCTGCCAGAAGACCTTGAAATCGAATTGACAAACGGAGCGTTTTCTCTCAACGAGGTCTATGACCAAGGCCCCTTTCAGAGCTTCTTCAACTTCGGCCCCTTTCACATCGGCTCGGGCGGCCCCTTCGTGGACTCCACCGGCTGGCGCTGGAGCGACAGCTATATGGGCGAAATCCACCTCTATCTGCCCGAAAAGGCCTATGAAAGCATCGAAATCAGCACCGGCGTTGGCCGGACCACCAGCAATGCGGACCTAGCGCTGAGCTGCCTTGGGGAGCTCCGCATTCAGGCGGACGTAGGCGATAGCCACTTCAAGGGAGCCTTGCGCGCCGAAAGCCTCCGAATCAACGGCGGCGTCGGCCGGCTGCAGATCGCGGAGGCGCAGGCCGCGGATTTGAAGCTCGCGCTCGATGTCGGCGATGTGCAGGTCGAAACCCTGGTTGCCGAGCAAAGCGCAAGGATCGGGGGCGGCGTCGGGCGCTTGACCGTTGAAAAGGCAAGGCTCCACGGCGCGGAACTCGAGGTAGGCGTCGGCGATTTCGAGATCAAGGGCGAGCTTTTGGGGCGAACCACGCTCAGTCAGGGCGTGGGGCGGGCCAAGCTAGACCTGGATGGGGACCCGGACGACTACTTCATCCGCTTCGATGGCGGCATCGGCCGCCTTGAAGTCAACGAGAACCATCAGCGGCTCGGCGGCTCGAGCGGCACCGGCGATTATTCCTCCGGCCCGCAGGAAGCGCCCAACAGCATCTTGGTGCAGGGCGGCATCGGCGACTGCACGATCGATTTCCATCATTAAACAAAGCAGGCGGACGCAAAAAGCACCGGCAACGCCGGTGCTTTTTGCGCCTTTTAAGCGGCCTTAGAATTCGTAGTCCACGCTCGCGCGGCTCTTGCGCGTCTTGGCCATGAACTGCCCCACCTTCTTGTGCTCCGGGTGCGCGATGTAGGCATTTAAATCCTCCCAGCTCTCATACTCGGCTTCAAGGATCATATCGAAGTTTTCGGCGCTTGCGCGCCCGTCGTTTAGGTGCACGGCCATGGCTTTCAGCGTAGGCACGGTTTCGAGAAGCTTTTCGAGCATTCCCCTGGCGATTTGGAGATTTTCGGCCTTCGTGCG
>JAITTC010000223.1 GCA_031287285.1 Christensenellaceae bacterium | reverse complement strand
TTTTTGGGGTCTTTCGCCGGGTCGCGCAGCGCGGGGTGCGCGCCGCCCGCGATCGCCCATAAATAAAGGCTCGCCACCGTTGCATAGGGCGAGTAACGCCGCTTGTATTTCACAAAAAGCGCGGGCGTGATTTTGCGGTGGCGATAGAGCATGCGCAGGCCGCGCAGGATGGCGAGATCGCCATAGCTTAGGATATCGCGGCGCTGCATAGAGAAGGTCATCAGCATTTCAGCCGTCCAAACCCCGACCCCGCGCAGCTCGCAAAGCCTTTTGCAGACCTCTTCGTCGGGCATCGCCCGCAGAGCGTCTAAGTTCAGGCTGCCGCCGAGAATAGAGCCCGCTATTTCCCTGATGTAGCCCGCTTTTCTCATCGTGATGCCGCATTTTTGCAGTTCCGTCTCGGGAAGGGCCGCGATTCGCTCGGGCGTAAGCTGGCCGGCGAGCGCCTGCAGCCGCACCCAGAGCGTTTCGTGCGCCTTGGTCGAGATTTGCTGCCCGATGATTGCGTGGAGCAGCGCCTCGAATAGATCGGGGATCACCGGGCGGTCGATGCGGCCGATTTCGTCGATCGCCGCGCCAAGGATTTTATCGCGCGATTTCAGATGCCGGATTTCGTCTGCACCGTATTCAAAAACCAGCGATTCAGGCATGATAACCCTCCAATCCAGGGATGGTCAGGGGGCAAGCCCCTATAAAAGCCCGCCGTTTACGCCCAGAACCTGGCCGCTGATGTAGGAGGCTTCCTCTGAGCAGAGGAAGGCCGCCGCCTTGGCGACCTCGCTTGGAAGGCCGGGCCTTGAAAGCGGAATATCATCGATGAAGGCCGAAAGATCGAGGCCGTCGTTCATCGGGCTTTCGATCAGGCCGGGGCTCAGGGCGTTTACGCGGATATTCGAGGGGCCGAGCTCCTTGGCCAGCGCGCGCATGAGGCCGATCTGCGCCGCCTTGGCGGCCGAATAGGCTGCCTCCATCGAGGCGCCAGCCTGCCCCCAGATCGAGCTGATCAGGAGCAGGCTTCCCCGTTTTTCGCTCAGCATAGGGGGCAGAACCGCTCTTACAAGGTAAAAGGCCGCGTCTACATGCAGGGCGAAGAGCTCGCGCCAGCGCGCCGCGCTCGTTTCCTGGATGAGCGAAAGCTCGGCCTGCCCGGCCGCGTGGATCAAGGCCGTGATCTGCCCAAGCTCTTTTTCCGCGCGGCGAACGGCGGCCAGGCAGCTTTCTTCCTCGCGCGCGTCAAAGGGCAGAACGAGGGCCTGCCCGGGGAAGCCGGCGGCCAGTTCTTTTGCTCTTTTTTCGTTTTTAAAGCAGCCCAGCGCCACGCGCTCGCCGCGCAGCAGAAGCTCCCGCGCGATCGCCCCGCCGATGACGCCGGACGCCCCCGTAACCAGGCAGGTTTCCCTTTTCGTGCGCCCTTCCCCCTTTTGGTCCTGTTCTTCTGCGCCTATCATACCGCATTTTGCGAAATTCACAAAGCATCAAATTTAGGGCTTGACGCAGCTTATTGGCGGGGCTATACTGCATTTGTTTGATTTCAAACTATTGAAGTTTAAACTATGGGAATCCAAATCATTTTGAAAGGGGGGCTTGGCCCTTGCGCGGCGATTCTGAAATGATGCGGCTCGGGCACCTGGCGCATCACTTTATGCGGCTGTGCGGCCTGAGCTTGGCCGGGCAGGGCATCACCCGCGGGATGCCCTTCGTCCTGCGTTTTTTGCAAGAGAATCCGGGCTCGATTCAGGCTGCGCTGGCCAGGATCTCGCACATGGACCCGGGCTCGATCACCTCGGTCTTGAGCCAGATGGAGAGCAGCGGCTATATTCGCCGCGAGAGATTGCCGGGCGATAAGCGCGCCCTGCAGGTTCATTTAACCGAAAGCGGCCTGGCGCTGGCGAAGCTGGCCGAGCAAACCCATAAAAAATATGAAAAGCAGGCCTTTTCGGATTTCAGCGAGGAGGAAATCCAGCTTTTTCACCGCTTTTTAGAGCGAATTGAGCAAAATCTGAAAACGGCCGCAGAAGGCGGCAAAGAAAAGGGGGAATGAGCCCGATGCTTAAGAAGCTTGCCAGCTTTATCAAGGGCAAGACCTGGATTTTTACCATTTTGGCCCCGCTGGCGATGCTCGGCGAGGTCGCAGGCGACCTCGCCCTGCCCACGCTGATGACCCGCATCGTCGATGGGGGCGTCGCCAATGGCGACATGGGCGTGATTTTTTCGACGGGGCTGACCATGCTGGTCGTCGCGGCGCTTGGCGCCCTTGGCGGCATCGGCTGCACGGCGCTCGCCTCGCTGGCCGCGATGCGCTTTGGGGCGGAGATGCGCAAGGGGCTCTTCGACTCGGTGCAGGGCTTCTCGTTTGCCGAGATCGACCGCTTTTCGACCTCCTCGCTCATCACGCGCCTGACCAACGACGTCACCCAGGTGCAGGGCGCCTTCCGCATGATGATGACCATGCTGGTGCGCGTGCCGCTCCTTGGCATTGGCGGCCTGATCATGGCCATGAGCCTGAGCCTGAAGCTTTCGCTCATCTTCCTTGGGGCGGTTCCCCTGCTCTTTTTGGTGGCCTTTCTCATCATGCCGCGCGCCTTCCCGATGTTTGCGCAGATGCAAAAGCGGCTTGACCGCCTCAACAACGTGATGCGCGAAAATCTCCTCGGCGTGCGGGTGGTGAAGGCCTTCGTTGGGCAGGCGCGCGAAAAGGCCCGCTTCAGCGAAGCCAACCAGGACCTGATGAATTGGTCGATCAAGGCGATGAAGACCGTGATGACGGCCATGCCGGCCGTGATGCTGGTCATGAACCTTTCTGTGCTTGCGCTGCTCAGCTACGGCGGCGTGCTCGTCGGCGCGGGCGAGCTGGAAGTGGGCAAGATCATGGCCTTCATGACCTATTTAACCCAAGTGCTTTTCTCGCTGATGATGGCCACGATGATGCTGATGAACTTCTCTCGCGCGAAGATCTCTGCCGAGCGCATCGTCGAGGTGATGGAAACGAGCGCCAGCATCGTGGAGCCCGCGCTCCCCAGGCTCATCGAGAAAACGAGCGTGGAATTCAAATCGGTTTCGTTCCGCTATAACGAGGCGGATAGCGACTATGTGCTCAAGGATTTAAGCTTTAAGGCGGAAAAGGGCCAAACCATCGGCATCATCGGCGGCACGGGCTCCGGCAAGTCGAGCCTCATCTCGCTGATCCCAAGGCTTTATGACGTAAGCGAGGGGCAGGTGCTGGTCGGCGGCGTTGACGTGCGCGAGGCTTCGCTGACGGAGCTTCGCCAAAAGGTGGGCGTGGTGCTGCAGGATAGTCTGCTCTTTTCGGGCTCCATCGAGGAAAATCTGCGCTGGGGCGCGGTTGACGCGCCCGAAGAGCTGCTGGAAAGGGCCCTTGCGGAGGCGCAGGCCTCGGAATTCGTCGATGCCCTCAGCGAGGGGCTCGGCGCCCACGTCGAGCAGCGCGGCAGAAACTTCTCGGGCGGGCAGAAGCAGCGCCTTTCCATCGCGCGGAGCTTTGCCCGGGATCCCGACATTCTGATCTTAGACGATTCGACCTCCGCGGTGGATTTGAGCACGGAGGCGCGGATTCAGGAAGCGCTGGCGAGGCGCTCGAGCGAGGACGGCATCGTTTTCATCATCGCCCAGCGCGTTTCGGCCATCCTTCGGGCCGATCAGATCCTCGTCTTGGACGAAGGCCGGCTCTCTGGCCTGGGCACGCACGAAGAACTGCTTAAAACCAACGAAATCTACCGCAATATCGCGGTTTCCCAGCTGGGCGAGGAGGTGCTCGAGAATGCAAGATAGAGGCGGCAATCAATCCCGCCCCGCGATGCCCGGCCCGGGCGGGCGCGGGCCCGGCGGCCCCGGCGGCCCGATGCGCGGCGTGATCTTTGAAAAGCCCAAGAACCTGAAGGGCAGCTTCATGCGGCTGTTGGGCTTCTTAAAGGGCGACCTGCCCAAGATCCTGCTGGTTTCTGGCCTGAGCGTGTTCACGGCCGGCGTCGGCGTGGTTTCCACCAGGGTTTACGGCCTTGCAATCGACCAATACATCCTCCCCGGCGACCTGGCCGGCCTAACCAGGCTTTGCCTCGGGCTGCTCGTGCTGTTTTTGGCCAACGCGGCAGCGACCTACTTCCAAAACATCAAGACCGTTGAGATCGCCCAGTTTACCTCCAAGCGCCTGCGCGAAACCCTCTTTGGGGATATGCAGGCCCTGCCGCTTAAGTTCTTCGATACGAGGCCCAGCGGCGATTTGATGTCGCGCCTGAGTAACGATATCGACACGATCTCGGGCATGCTCTCGGCCAACATGACGCAGCTTTTTTCAGGGGTCATTTCGGTGCTTGGCGCGCTCGTCGCCATGCTGCTGCTCAGCCCGATGCTCACCCTGATCTCGATGCTGACCATCCCGCTGACCATCCTCCTCACCCGCCTGCTCGCGGGGCGCATGCGCGGGCTTTACAAGGCGCAGCAGGCCAAGCTCGGCCTGCTCAACGGCTATGTGGAAGAGATGGTTTCCGGCCAGAAGGTCGTCAAGCTCTTCTCGCACGAGGCGGAAACCAAGGCGGAGTTCGCCCGCCAAAACGAGGAGCTGCGCCTCTCCGGCACCAAGGCAGAGATCGTGGGCGGCGTGATGGGCCCGCTGATGAACCTCATCAACAACTTCTCTTACCTCGTGGTGGCGGTGGCAGGCGGCTGGATGATCCTGGGCCAGGGCGCGATCACCGTGGGCGTGGTGTTCTCGTTCCTGCTCTATATGAAGAACTTTGGCAGGCCGCTCAACGAGATCGCGAACCTCTTCAACACCATTCAGTCCGCTTTGGCAGCTGCCGAACGCGTCTTTGCCATCCTCGACGAGGAGCCGGAGCGCGACGCGCCCGAGGCGAAGGGCGACCTGACGGTGGAAGGCGACATCGAATTTAAGGGCGTGAACTTTTCTTACCTGCCTGGGACCCCGGTGCTTAAAAACGCCAATCTTTTAGCCAAAAAGGGGCAGCAAATCGCCATCGTCGGCCCCACCGGCGCGGGCAAGACCACCATCATCTCGCTGCTCACCCGCTTTTACGATAAAGAGAGCGGCGAGATCCTCATCGACGGCCGGCCGATTGAAACCATCACCCGCGACTGCCTGCGCGACAACATCGGCATGGTTCTGCAGGATACCTTCCTCTTCTCTGAATCGGTGCGCGATAATCTGCGCTATGCGAAGCCGAGCGCCAGCGACGAGGAAGTCGAGCAGGCAGCCAAGACCGGCGGCGCAGACGCCTTCATCCGCCACCTGCCAGAGGGCTACGATACCATTTTGAGCGACAATGGCGGCAACCTTTCGCAGGGGCAGCGGCAGCTTTTAGCCATTTCGCGCGCCGTGCTCTCGGATCCCCGCCTGCTGATCCTCGACGAGGCCACCTCCTCCATCGACACCCGCACCGAGCTCATGATCCAGGAGGCGATGCTCGAGCTCATGAAGGGGCGCACGGCCTTTATCATCGCCCATCGCCTTTCGACCATTCGCGGCGCCGACCAGATCCTCGTCATCGACCAGGGCGAGATCATCGAAAGCGGCGCCCATGCGGAGCTGCTCGAAAAGGGCGGTTTTTACGCAAAGCTCTACAACAGCCAGTACGCGACCGGGCTGGTGGAGTAGAGCGCGCTTTAGAACTTCGCGGCAGGGCACCGTTGGCGCCCTTTCGCCTTTAGCGTTGGCGCTTTGTCACTGCGGGGGGCAAAAGCGACGAAGCAATCCAGCCAATCCGCTGCAATCGCCTTCAAAAAAGAGCGCCGCAGGAAGCGGCGCTCTTTTGCTCTTTTCCTCAATCACAATCGCTGCCTTTGGCCCAGAGCTTCCCTGCAATGAACGCCCCACACCGCAGCTTCGCTTTGTGCGGTAGCGAAGGGGGAGCGGTTTCAGCTTTGAGCCGTAGTTTCCCCTCGTGTTCAGCGGCAAAACGCCTTTGTGGGGGAAGGGGCGGAGCCGGGCCGGGGCGATGGGCAGGGCCGCAAAGCGCTTTTCGGCTTGTGCCTCGCCAAAGGTTGGCCGATTCCCCTTAGCAGCAAATGGCATTGAGCAAAACGCGGCGGAAATGCCGATTTTAAGGCGTTTACGCCGCGTTTTTTGGGCTTTGCAGAAAGGCTTACCGGAGGAAGACAGCCCCGATCACCCCGGCGACCACGGTAAGCAGGATGGGGTTGACCTTAAAGCGGATATTGAGCACGGCCGTGACCAGGAAGATACCGCCCAGCAGGAAGGAAATCGAGCCCAAAGGATCTGAAAGGAGGGTGAGAAGGCTCTTTCCCTCGTTAAAGAGGATGCCCGAGGCGATCGTCCAGGCAGCTGCCGCGATGAGGCCGACGGCGGCCGGCCGGATGCCGGACAAGCAGGCTTCCAGGATGTGATTTTCTTTATATTTGGCCATAAAGCGCAGGATCAGCGTCACGATCAGCAGCGAGGGGAGCGAAACGCCGATGGTCGCCGCGAGCGAGCCCCAAAAGCCCGCGTGCAGGTAGCCCACATAGGTCGCCGCGTTGAGTGCGATGGGCCCGGGAACCACCATGTCAAGGGCGTTGAGATCGGCCATCTGCGCGGCTGAAACGCCGAGCGCCTGGCCTTCGACAAGGATCATCGAAAGCATGGCGTAGCCGCCGCCAAAGCCGACCAGGCCGATCTTGAAAAAGACGTAGAGGAGATTCAGGCAGGCAAAAAAGAGCGTCATTTCGTCAATCCTCCTCTCGCGGCGCGGCAGGCGCTGCCGGGGCTTCCGCGCCTTGTTTTTTTGGCTTGAAGCGCTGGTAGAGATAGCCCGCCAGCCCCGCCAGCAGCACGCAAAGCGGCGCGCTGACGTTTAAAAGCACCACCAGCGCAAAGACGGCCAGCATCACGATGAGCGCAAAGGCGGATTTTACGTTGCG
>JAITTC010000213.1 GCA_031287285.1 Christensenellaceae bacterium | reverse complement strand
CTTTTGGGGTTTTGGAGCTTCGCCTATAGCGCCACGCGCTATGTGCCGCCCCGCGAAAAGAGCCTGACGATCAACTTCGTGGGCAGCTACGTCCCCCAAGAGTTCCTGGATGAGATCGTGGCGCTTGGCCTTGCGGCCTTCCCGGAGCTCGAGCAAATCGAGGCCTTCGGCGTCACCTTCGACGAAACGAACGATGCGGAAAACGCCTACCTGGCGCAGCAGAAGCTGCAGGTGATGATCGCCGCGAACGAAAGCGACCTCTACTTCATCGATAAAACCCTCCTTCCCCCCTATGCCGACATGGGCGCCTTCGCCCCGCTCGACGATCTTCTCGCGAGCGGCGAGCTTGGCGGCCTGTTCAGCCAAGAGGAGCTCTCTCTCGGCAGGGTCGATTCCTCCGAGCTGGGCGACCACGTCTACGGCCTGCCAACCGAGCGTTTTTACAGCTATTTTGAGCGCTTTGTCGACCCAAGGCGCTATTTCCTCACCATATCTGAACTCACCCCAAACCGCGAATACGCGGAAAAGATGCTGCTCTTCCTTGTGGAAGACGGCCTTCGCGGCGAAAAGCCGGAGTGGGTCAGCGCGCTGGAGCAGCAAGAACAGCAGGCCCAAAGCGAGGCCAGGGAGCTGACGCCCATCGGCTAGGCGCCGCCATTAAGCGAAAAAAGGGGCGAAATCGTGATGATTTCGCCCCTTTTTTCGCCCTTTTGCCCTGCCTTAGATGTATCTGCGCAGGCAGTCCTTCATCAGGGTTTCCCACTGCTCCCCATCCGGGATCTGCGCGCAGGTTTGATCGATGGTTTCAAGATCCTTGGCGCTTAAAAGGTCCATCTGCTTAAAGGTGCCGTTGAAGCCCATGCGCTTGGCCAGCTGGAAGCGCCGCTGCTCGGGCCTTGGCATGTTCAGAAACTCGTCCATATAGGCGAGAAGGGCGGGCAGCTCGGTGAGCGGCCCCTCGAGCTCCTGCAGCAAATTGATCATGTGGTCTGAATAGACGCGGCCCGTGCAGCCCTTGAGGCCCGCCAAAAAGCGCCGCATCTCCTGCAGCTGCTCCATGTCGCTGCACTCGTCGAGGATCTCTGCCTGCTGATCGTCCCAAAGCGGGGTGCCCTTGATGACCACGGCGGTGCGCAGGCGCACAAAGCTCGGGTTTACGGCGTTAATGACCTCGGCGGTTTCATCCGCGTTTTTGTTTGACAGCTTTTTGCCGCCGATGCCCGCCATCAAAAAGACCGAAAGCTCCACGCCGGACTCCATCACGTTGCGGCCGCCCTGAATCTCTTGCGCCGCGGTGCAGCCCTTGGTGATGCGCTTTAAAACCTCGTCGCAGCCGGTTTCAAAGCCCGCGTGAATGCGCCCAAGCCCGGCTTCGTAGATGGCCTTGTATTCCTCCGCGCTCTTGCGGGCCAGGGTATCCGGCCTGCCGTAGGAGGTGATGCGCGTGGTTTCGGGCAGCTGCTTGCGCACATAGCTCAAAATCTCGACCAGCTCGCCGGTTTTGATCGCCACGGCGTCCGCATCCTGCAAGAACATCGAGTATTCGCCATACTGAATCCAGTTGAAGAGCATGGCGTAGCAGTGCTTTTCTTCGTCGTTCAGCCCGGCGTACTCCGCGTTGATCGCGTCCATATCGAAATCCCCGCCGGGGCCCCGATGCTGCATGACCCTGTCGCGATACATGGCCATGACGTCGATTTCCCGCTTGATGAGCTCGACTGGCCGAAGCGCGAAGGGGTGCGTCCTGTAGTTGTTGCAAAAGCGGCAGTTATTCCAGGCGCAGCCCTGGGTGACGCGGAGCAGCAGGCTCGCGGCCTCGCTGGTGGGGCGGATGGGGCCGAGGTCAAAGGTGGTCAGGCTCATAAAAAATCCTCCCATTTTCAATAAGAGCATTGTATCATAATGGGGCGCCTTGCCGCAAGGCGGCAGGGCTTTGGCAAGGGCCCCCGCCTTCGGCCTTTTTTCGGCAAGGGCGGCCGCTTTTGCGTTGACAAGGCTGCCCATTCGTGCTATCTTTACAAAAAAATGACTAGGCGGGTGAACGGCGTGGCCAAGACCAAAACCTTTGAGGAAATCGTCAAAGAGCGCATTCTGGGCTTCTCAAGGGAACAGCTTACGCAATTTGCCTGGCTTTGCGCCGTTCGGGCTCTGCCTTTCTTGGGCAGAAGTGCAACTGCCCAAGAGCATAAGCCCTTTTGGTATTGGGAGGAAAATCATCAAATTCATCTCTATTCGGTACTATGGGCGATCGATGCTTCTCGTCCTGTTGTCATCGCCGCCATAGATTTCTTTAATGCCCACGCCACTGCCTCCGATGCCAGCGATGACGCCTCCGATGCCGCCGATGCTTCCTCAGCCTCCCGCGCTGCCTCCGCTGCCGCTTACGCCTCCGTTTATGCCTCGGCTTACGCCTCCGCTTATGCCTACACCGCCTACGTCACCCATGGCGCCTACGATATTTGCGATGCCTATACCGCCTCCCATCTCGTCAATACCGCCTCCTTTACCTCCATCGCCGCCAATGTAGCCAAGGAAATGAATTATAACATTAACTTAAAGCCAATTCTTTTAAATGACATTGCCTGCATTGAAAATCCGGCTGCAGGCAGCTTTCATCACGACACTTCGATTTACAACGGCCTTTTCGAGCAATTCCTGACAGACCTGCGCGCCGTGGGCTGCGAATACTGGGCCGAGCTCTATGAAAAGCTCTTCCATTCCGGCTTTCAGCTCGATTTAGACGAGCTAGACCGCCGCATGAACGTGCCCGAAGAGATCCGCCAGCAGGGCGCGGCCGCCGTGGGCGCTTACCTGCTCGCCCTTCGCGAGCAAGGCGAAGAAAGGCTCGACGAGGCGCGAATCATCCTCCTTGGCGAGGGCGGGGCGGGCAAAACCTCGCTCGCCAGGCGGCTTGTCGACCCGGCCGCCCCCATGCCGGAAGCAAAAGATCGCACCCACGGCGTCGATCTTTCGGATTGGAACATCGGCGGGGAGGATGGCGGCCAGCCCATCGCCGCCCACATCTGGGATTTCGCCGGGCAAACCGCCATGCACGCCATCCACAACTGCTTCCTCAGCGAGCGCTGCCTTTACATTTACGTTTACGACAGCCGCTTCGAGGGCACGAACCGCCCAAGCTACTGGCTCGACCAAATCAAGAGCTTCGGCGGCGATTCGCCGGTGCTCGTCTTGCTCAATATCAAATACGGCATCCTCCCCTCCGTCGAGCAAAACTCGCTGAAGGCCAAATACCCCTCGATCCTAGGCTTTTTCCCCGTCGATCTTAAAAACGACGGGCCGGGGCTCGAGGCCTTCCGCCAGGCGGTGATCGAGCAGCTTCGGAAAAACCCGGCGTGGGAAAAGCAGAAAATGCCAAGGAACTGGTATGGCGTTAAGGAGCGGCTCCGGGCCCTTTTCGAAGAAAGCCGGGCGGAGCTCGTCACCCTCGACGACTTTGGCCGCATAGCGGCCGAAAACGGCATCAGCACGGGCGACGACCGCGCCAGCCTGCTCGAGAACCTGCACTGGCTCGGCATCAGCCTGTGGTATAAAGAGTCTGAACGCTTCAAAACCCTGGTGCTGAACCCGGGCTGGATCGCGGACGGCATCTATCGCCTCGTGGAGCACGGCCAAACGAAGGGCCTGCACATCCTCTCGCGCACCGACGCCCTTCGGGCGCTGGAGCCGGTCAAAAACCGCTACCCAGACGATAAAATCGACTTCCTCTTTGAGCTGTTGCGCATCCACGAGCTGGCCTTTGCGCATGGCCAGGGCGAGCTCTTCGTGCCGCTGCTCCTGCCTGCCGACCGGCCCCAATCCCTGCCCGAAATACCGGCCGGGGCGGGGCTTGAAGTGCGCTATCACTCTGAAAGCGAGCTGCCAGCCAACGTCGTTTCGCGCTTAATCGTGCGCTTTCATGAGCGGATTGCCGCAGTAGCGCCCACCGTCTGGCTGCATGGCGCCCTGTTCCAAAAGGGCGGCGCGACCGCCATCGTGATCGAAAACCAGCGCAGCGTCGAAATCCAGGTCATAGGTGCCGGCGCCGACGGCTTCCTCGCGGAGCTTCGCACGGCAATGGACGACATCTTCAGCAGTTACAAAATCCGCATGCCCAGTTTTCAATACAGGATTGATCTCCCGGGGGGATTCGGCGCCCAAAATGGGCAAGAAGCCCCTTATATCGGTGAGCAACGAATCCTGGGTACTATCGCGCAAGGGCAACCCACTCTCGGCTTGCCCGAGTATGGGCTGAAAATCCCTATCGCTGCCATAAATGAGCGCTTCGGCATAACGCTTAATATTAACAACTATTATTACGGCGATTATCAGCAATGGAGTATCACTGGCAATCAAAACGTCATCCGCAAGACCACCGCCTTTAACTTCAAGGATTGCTCCGTGGCCCTGCAAGGGGATCTGCATACCTTGGCGGATCGACTCGGCAAGGATGAAGACGCAAAAGAGCTTGAAGACATCGCAAAAGGCCTTGAAGAAGCGAAAAATTTGGACGACGACAACGCCAAAGACCTGCTTAAAAGAAAGGGCGTGCTTGCGCGGCTAAAAGAGTTCATCGAGGAAGTACAGGATGAAGACTCGGCCCTATATAAGAAGCTTAAGGGCGTGAAAAAGGGCATAAAAACGGCGCAAAAAATCGGCAGGGGCTATAACAGCATTGCCCAATGGCTCGCGTTGCCCCAAATACCAACGCCGTTCCTTGGCAAAGACGGGGTGTGAGGCCTGCCTATGCAAATGACACCCTATACCCTGATTCGCTCGCGCCGCAAAACCCTGGCGATGCAGCTCGACCGCGAGGGGCAGCTGATCGTCCGCGCGCCGCTGCGCCTGCCGCTCCATGAGATCGAGCGCTTCGTCGCAGAGCACGAAGCCTGGGTGCAAAAGCAGCTGCGCTTGCGCGAGGAGCGCCTGCAAAAAAGGCCCGAGCCCACGCAGGAAGAAGCGGAGGCCCTAAAGCGGCAGGCAGGGGAGCTTCTTCCCCAAAGAGTGGCCTTTTTTTCGGCTCAAATGGGGCTTTTCCCAAGCGCCGTCAAGATCAATGCCGCAAAGGAGCGCTTTGGCAGCTGCTCCGCCAAGAACAACCTGAACTTTTCGTGCTTTTTGCTGCGCTATCCGCAGGAGGCCATCGACTATGTGGTGGTGCATGAGCTGGCGCACATCGCGCACAAGAACCACGGCAGGGAATTCCATGCGCTGGTCGAGTCCATCCTGCCGGACTATCAGGCCAGAAGGGCGCTGCTGCGCGAGTAATGGACGCGGAAAAAAGCAGGCCTGCGCTTGCAATCTCGCTTAAGGGGGGCCTTACCCGCAAAAGCTCTGCTTGCATAAGGGGTTCAAAAAAGCAGGGGCACGCCTTTGCATGGGACGTAACCGAAGCAGCGAACGCTAGACGCTGGGGCTCAGCGAGCAAGCTCGAACTGGGCCCTCGGGGGCGGGCCCG
>JAITTC010000182.1 GCA_031287285.1 Christensenellaceae bacterium | reverse complement strand
TGATCAGCGACATGGCGGAGCCGAAATTCCAGTCCCCCGTGAAGAGGAACTGCTGCTCGATCAGATCGCCAAAAAGCTTGAATTGCGCCCCGCCCAGCAGTCTGGAAATGACGAAGGTGGTGATGGCTGGCATGAAGACCATCGTAACCCCCGATGCGATGCCCGGCACCGAAAGCGGAAAGACCACGCGCAAAAAGACCTGCTTGCGGTTCGCGCCCAAATCCTCGGCAGCCTCGATCACGCGCTGGTCCATCTTGCAAAGCACGGTATAAAGGGGTAAAACCATGAAGGGAAGGTAGTTATAAACCATGCCCATCAGAACCGCGCCGTAGCTGTAGAGCAGCCTTAAATCGCCCTTGCCGCCAAAGAAAACGATGATGTGATTGACGGTAGAGGTGATGAGGCCGTTGGATTCAAGCAGCGTAAGCCAGGCGTAGGTGCGCAGGAGGAAGTTCATCCACATGGGGATGACGAAGAGCAGGACGAGGACTCCCTTTTTGTCAAAATCCTTTTGCGCTAAGACGTAGGCCGCCGGGTAGCCGACCAGCAGGCAAATCAGCGTGCAAAGCAGCGCGATGCCCAGCGAGCGCAGCAGAACCGTGATGTAGATGGGATCTAGAAAGTCCGCCATGTTCTGCAAGGTAAAGGCTCCGTCATTCGTGGTGAAGGAGTAGACGGCCACCAGGGCGATGGGCGCGATGGTAAAGAGCAGCATCCACACCGCGTAAGGGGCGGAAAAGGGCTTGGTTTTCACCTGGCCGCCTCCTTTTTCATGATGTGAATGTCGAAGGGGACGACGCGAAGCCCCACTTCCTCGCCGGGGCTCTTGGCCAGCGTGGAGTGCACCATGAACACGAAGCTACCGGTATGAATCATCATCTCGTAATGAACGCCCTTGAAGACGATGGATTCCACGGTGCCGCGCAGCATTCCATCGCCCGGCGCGCAAAGCTGCACATCTTCGGGGCGAATCACCACGTCGACTGGTTTATTTTCGCCAAAGCCCTGATCGACGCAGAGGAAGTCGTGCCCCTCGAACGAAACGAGCTCGTCGCGCAGCATGATGCCGGGCAGGATATTGCTCTCGCCTATGAAATCGGCCACGAAGGCGTTTTTGGGCTCGTTGTAGATGTCGATCGGGGTGCCGATCTGCTGCACGACGCCCTCCTTCATGACCACGATGGTGTCAGACATCGTGAGGGCCTCCTCCTGGTCGTGCGTGACATAGACGAAGGTAATGCCGAGCTGCTGCTGCATCGCCTTCAGTTCGATCTGCATCTCTTTGCGCAGCTTTAAATCAAGCGCGCTCAGGGGCTCGTCGAGCAGGAGGACTTCCGGGCGATTGGCGAGCGCCCGGGCAATCGCCACGCGCTGCTGCTGCCCGCCCGAGAGCGTATCGACCTTGCGCTTGCCAAAGCCGCGCAGGTTCACCATCTCGAGCATCTCGCCCACCCGCAGCTGAATTTCGCCTTCGTCGACTTTTTTAAGCCGCAGGCCAAAGGCGATGTTCTCAAACACGTTCATGTGAGGGAAGAGGGCGTATTTCTGAAAGACCGTGTTGACACGGCGCTTGTAAGGCGGAAGCTCGGTGATCTCCTTGCCTTCGAAATAGACCTGGCCCGTGGTCGGGAATTCAAAGCCCGCGACGAGCCTGAGCGTCGTGGTCTTGCCGCAGCCGGAAGGGCCCAGCAAGGTGACGAATTCCTTCTTGCGGATGTAGAGATTCAGGTGAGAAAGCGCCTCGGTTTCACCGTCGTAGACCTTGGTCAGGTCAACCAGGTCGATTAGATGCTGCTTTTCAACAACGCTCATGGCCTAGCCCCCTAAAGTGCTGTTTTTTGGAATTAGAAGCTTGGCGGTGTGCAAACCCATAGGATTTTGGCGACCTGCTTGCCGGGATTGCGCAGCCGGTGCGGGCTTGAAGGCCTAAAATAAAAGCTTTCGCCCCTTTTTGCGCGGTGCGTCTTCCCGCCGAGCTCTATCACCACGCCGCCGGATAGCACATAGCCGAATTCCTCGCCTTCGTGCGGATTGTCGAGCGTGGAGGAGGAACCTGGCTGCAATTCGATCAAAATCGGCTCCATCTCGTTCTTTTGCGCATTGGGAATGAGCCAGGCAATGCGGGTGCCCTTCTCGGGGTCCTTCGTGTCGTAGATGTCGTCCTCGCCAAAGACGATCTTTTCTTCCTCCATATCCTCTGAAAAGAAGGATTTCAGGCTCTGGCCGAGGCACTCTAGAATATCCATCAGGGTGGCGATAGAGGGGGAGGTCAAATCCCGTTCAAGCTGGGAGATGAAGCCCTTCGAAAGATCGCAGCGCTGGGCGAGTTCTTCCTGCGTTAGGCCGTGCACCAGGCGCAGCCTACGGATTTTTTCGCCAAGGTCCATGATTTTGGCCCTCTTTTCTTGCGAGCGGCCCCATATTAGCTTCGCTAATCCCCGGGTTTCGCGGGACTCAAGCGGGCGCATAATACTAAGGCTGAAGTTTAGCTTTGCTAAACAAAACACAATGGAATTAGACCACACTGGAACTTCGCTGTCAATATGCCGAAAGCGTTTTAATGAAATATTTTTGTCGGAAACAAAAGCTGGGAAATAGCATCCCTTCGACAATGGCGCGACCCGCGGCCTTATACGATGACGGTACTCAAAATACCATATAAAGGGGATCCATTACGAAGATGCAAAGCGGCAGCTATGGTGAACAGACGCGGGGGAAGCGCATTTGGAGCCTGAAGCGCGAAAGGTTGAAGTCCTGGGCCTTCGTGCCTCCCGGGGAAAAGGAGGAAGCGCCCGGATTTTTTTCGCGTGTTTTGCCCCTTTGGAAGGGGCTGCCGGTCTTTGCGCTGTGTTTCATCACCGCGGCAAGCCGCTTAACGGGGGATTTGAGCCCGCTTGGGCCCGCCATCATGGCTTCCTACATGATGCGCGGCGAATACGTTTTATTTGCTGGGCTCGGCGCGGCGCTCGGAGCCTTTTTTGCGGGGGCGGCCGTGCAAGCTGTGGTTATTTTGGCGCTTTTAGGGTTATATTTGGGCCTTGCGCTGTGCAAAATCCGCCTGAGCGACCTAAGCGTGCTGCTGCTTGCCGGCCTGCTGACCCTCTTGCTGCCTCTGAGCTCCGCGCAAACGCCGTATGAGATGTTTTTAGCCGGTGCGGGGGCACTGATTACGATGGTTTTGGCCAAGATCTATTCCGTTGCGCTGGCGGTGCGCTGGCGGCAAAGGGAGATCCTTTCGGCGGAAGAAATCGCAAGCTTTTGCCTGCTGATCGCAGGGCCGCTGCTGGCGCTGAAGCCCTATTCCCTTTGGGGCATTTCACCATCTGAAACGCTGATGCTGCTCTGCTGCCTCTTCGCCGGGGCCTTGGGCGGCGCCGGCATGGGTGCGGCGGCCGGGGCGATGCTCGGTTCCGCCGCCTATTTGGGCCAAAACCCTTCGCCCCATCTTTTTGGGGGGCTAGCGCTTTGCGGCCTGCTCTGCGGCATCTTTTCAAGGCTTGGGCGCTTGGGCTCCGCGGCCGCGCTGTTTTTAGGGATTTTGCTGGCTTCGGCGCTCAACGAGAACTGGTTTAGCCTCCCCATGTTCATCGAGGCCGGAATCGCCGTGCTCTTTTTGCTGCTGGTGCCCCAAAAGCTCCTGCGGGAACTTTCCGCGCATCTTAAGCGCGACGAGCGCGCGCAAAAGGACGTTTCCGTGGTTGAAAACCGCGTGCGCGCCGAGATCCGCAGCAAGCTTGAGCGCTATGCAGAGCACTATTTTTCGATGGCGCGCGTCATCAATCCACGCGCCGTGGGGCGGCAGTACTCCGCCGTGGGCACCGCGCTGATGGCCATGGCGGAGGAGAGCGGGCGCGAGGTGAAGCTGGAAGCCGATAAGGCTCTGCTCGTGAGCGAGGAGCTAGACAGGCAAGGACTCTTAAACTTAGGGGTGCGCGCGCAGAGCGTGGGCGGGGAGCTTCGCATCGGCATTCGCCTGCGCAGGAACGCAAGCGACGCTCTTCGAGAGAAGATAGCGGCTGCGGCTGCCCGGGCACTCGGCCAATCGCTGCGCGAGCTGCCGGGAACCATCGACGATGAGCACAGCCTAACCCTTGGGCCGGCGACGCGCTACAGCGTGCTGGTTGGCTGCGCCCAAAGAGAGAGCGAAAACGGCGGCCCCTGCGGCGACAGCCACCTTTTTTGCGAGCTGCCAGGCAGCGGCTACCTTTTGGCGATTTCAGACGGGATGGGGCACGGCCTTCGGGCCTATGAGGAGAGCCGCGCCGCAATTGAGCTGCTCGAGGACTATTTGCTCGCCGGTTTTGACCCGGATTCGGCGATTTTAGGCGTGAACGACATTCTTTTGCGCCGCGCGCGAGGGGATATGTTCGCCACCATGGATATCGGGTTAATCGACTTAAGCACGGGCAAGCTAAAGGCGCTGAAGATCGGCGCGAGCGGAAGCTACATCAAGCGCGGCAGGCAGGTTCTGCCCCTGCGCGGCGGCGCGCTGCCCATGGGCATCGTCGAAAAGCTGGCCCCAATCGAAGGGGAAACCCAACTGCTCGATGGCGACGTGCTGGTCCTTAGCTCAGACGGCGTGCCAGACAGCCGCGAAAGGGGCGAGGAGTGGCTGATGGAGCGCATCGCGGCTCTGCCGCTGCGCGACCCCGCGCAAGCCGCCAGGCAGCTTTTGGACGAAGCCTACGAGGGTGCGAAGCACCCAGATGACATGACGATCTTGGTCGCGCGGATCTTCCAGCGGCGCTGAGCGCGCTAAAAGCGAAAAAAGCTTCCGATTCGCCTTGCATCCTCGCGGTGCAATCCTGTATAATGGCAGGGCAATCAGCCGCGCCCATGTTTGCAGGGGCGCTTTGTTGCGGGCGATGAGGGGCGGGCCCCGTGCAAGGCCCCGCCGTGAACCGTGTCAGGCCCGGAAGGGAGCAGCACTAAGCGGCCTTCGGGCCTGTGCCGCGGGCAGACCTGCCCGGAACCCGTACATAGAGCGTCCCTGCAAGCAGGGGGAAATCGTTTGCATGCGCGCTGGCGGGGCTTCTCGCCAGCGCGAATTTAGCTTATAGGGCCCGGAGGGGGACGAGCATGAACCTGCAGCTATTCATGGGCAAGAAGAATTTCGACTGTGGCAAGGCCGAGCGCTGGTTTAAAGAAAGGCGCGTCAAGCTGCAGATCGTCGACCTTGGCAAGAAGCCCCTTTCCGCGCGCGAGTTGGATTCGGTGCTGCAAGGCGTGGGGATTGATGCCCTGATCGATAAGGAATCAAAGGCTTATGCTGAAAGCCCGGCGCGCTTTTCGCTCGACCAGGCCTTCATCCGTCGGATCTTGTTCGAAAACCAGGCGCTGCTGAAAACGCCGATCCTGCGCAACGGCAAAAGGGCGACCGTTGGGTTTTGCCCAAGCGTTTGGCAGGCCTGGCTCGACGAAGAAAGGGGCTGAATTCCATGCTGGACCTTGCGATTATCGGGGCCGGGCCGGCCGGGTTGACCGCCGGGCTTTATGCCGCTCGCGCGGGGTTGAAGGCAGTCGTTTTCGACGGAGGCTTCCCGGGCGGGCAGGCTGCCACCACGAACTTGATCGAGAATTACCCCGGCTTTCCGGAAGGGGTGGGCGGGCCGGAGCTTGGGCAAATGATGCTGAAGCAAGCCGAGCGCTTCGGGCTGTCGATGCGCAACGAAGCCGTCTTAGAGCTGGGCCTTGGCGGTGAGAAAAAGCGAATTCGCCTGAAAAACGAGGAGCTTTTTGCAAGGGCTGTCATCCTTTGCATGGGGGCAAGCCCGCGCAAGCTCGAAATTCCGGGCGAAGCGGAGTTTTTGGGCAGAGGGCTTTCGTATTGCGCCACCTGCGACGGCGCCTTGTTCCGCGGGCAGGACGTGGCCGTGGTGGGCGGCGGCGATACCGCCTGCGAAGACGCACTGTATCTTGCGCGAGTGGCCAGAAGCGTAACCCTCATCCACCGCAGGGGCAGCCTTCGCGCCCAGGCGGCCCTTGCTTTGCGCATAGAGGGAACGCATTCCGTCCGCGTCGCGTATGATAGGGTAGTCGAAAGGATCGAGGGCGGCCGCAAGCTCACGCGCCTGCTGCTCAAGAGCAGCGGGGGCGGCGA
>JAITTC010000161.1 GCA_031287285.1 Christensenellaceae bacterium | reverse complement strand
AGCGCAAGGCCGGTTTCCTCCATCGTCTCGCGCAGGGCTGCCTGCAGGCCGGATTCGCCGACCAGGGCCGAGCCGCCGGGGAATTCCCAAGAGAGTTCAAAGAACTTGCCCGGCGCGCGCCGGGTGATGAGCAGGCGGCCGCCCGGCGCGCAAACGCAGGCGATCGCGACCAGGTGGAAGCGCCCCTCGGGGAAGGGCGCCTGCGGCTGGTTAGCGAGGCCGCGCTGAACGGTTCCGCCGGCCGCTCGGCCATTTTCATCCCGGAGATCCCAAAGCTCAGCCACGGTGTGGTTCCCCTTCCTTGCAGCTTGCCTCTTTGGCTGTGAGAGCCCTTAAATAGGCCGTAAGCGCCTCGAAATAGGGCACGCGCTCGGGGGGCAGAAAGCTGCCGTCCGCGATCATCGCGCGGATTTCATCCATGCCGGCCAGAGCGGCGCCGATGGTTTCACCCGCCTGCAAAACGACCCCGTCAAGGTCGATCTCTTGCCGGAAAAGCCAAACATCGTAAATGCTGTCTTCCGAGCGGCAGCGGCAAAAGAGCCGGCCTGCTTCGGGGCTTAGCGCAAGGCCGGTTTCCTCCATCGTCTCGCGCAGGGCTGCCTGCAGGCCGGATTCGCCGACCAGGGCCGAGCCGCCGGGGTAAGCCCAATAGAGGGGGAAGATCTTTCCGGGCGCGCGCCGGATGAGGAGAAATCGGCCATCCGGCGCGCAGACCCAGATGGCGGCGACGAGGTGGTAGCGCCCCTTGGGCAGGTGCTGGGTCGCGTTGCTCGCGCCGCGCGGGGCGGTTTCACCGGTCTTTGTTCCGTTTTCATCGTAAAGATCCCAAAGCTCGGCCATGGTGGCTTCCTCCTTGCCTTAAGCGGGGTTTCTTTCGACGAGCAGCGCCTTCATCTGGCATGAATCGCTCAAAAAGGCCTGTGCCAAGGCCATTTCCTCGCAAGTGCAGCCCAGCAGCAGCTTGATTTCGCTCTCGCGCTTCAGCAGATCGACCGTGACGAGGATGCCGGCCAGAGCTGCTTCCGCCTGGCTGCCGAGGAAGCAGTCGATGCCGCCTCCATCCTGCGCGCTCGTGCCGCGCAGATAGCCGTAGTCGAGGGGGTAGATCATCCCCGGGTAGCGCGGGTGCGCGCTGCCCTTCGGCCTGTCGATCACCGGTTTGTTTTGCTCGATCAGCCGATCGAGCGCCAGCCAGAATTCGGGGTTTGCCCGCATAAAGAAAGCCTCCTTCAAAATCAAAGGCGAATCAGCGCAGCCTTGCGCCGCCCATCGCAATAGGCGACGGAAAAGCCGCTTTTTTGGGCTAAAACGCGCAGGGTTTCCTCGGTGAAAAACGAAAGGTGCGTGGGGTCGCGCATGTAGAACCAGCTGAGGAAGTGCCGGTCGCTCTGCCCATGGAAGAGCGTCATCAGCGAGAGCACTCCGCCGGGCTTTAAAAGGGAGTGAAAGAGCGAAAAAGCGGCGATCGGATCCTCGATATGCTCGAGAACCTCGACGCAGCAGATGCCGTCGTAGGTTTTGCCCTCATAGACCGGCTGCGGCGCGAAAAACTTATCGAAAATATCGGCGTTCAGGCCAAAGTCGCGCCGCAAGAGCGCCTGCAGCACGGGGGCGGGCCCGCTGCCGAAATCCAAAAGGCTGCTGCCCGGAAGATAGGGCAGCAGCGCGGTCTGAACGAAGTCGCAAAGGTAGGCCACATAGTCTGGCGCGCCGAGCGAGTTGTGATGGCTGAGATAAACCCCGATTTCTTCCTCGCGGCTCGGCCTGTTTTGCTTTTGGATGAAGCCGCAGCGATCGCAGACGGCAAAACGCCAGCCGAACTTTTCGTAGAAAAGCTCGCGGCAGGGCTCGCCGCAAAGAAGGCAGGGCATTAAAGGGCCAGGAGCGAGAGCCGGAGCCTGCGAAGGGATTCTTCCTTGCCCAGCAGCGCGGCGATCTCGACCGCGCCGCCGGGCGTCACCGCCTTGCCGGAAAGCGCGATGCGCAGCGGCCACATCACCTGGCCGTTCTTCAGCGAGGAGGCTTCCGCGTGGGCGATGAGCAGATCGTGCAGGGCTTCTTCGCCCCAAGGCTCCAGGGAGGAAAGCTTGGGCTCCAGCGCCGAAAGAACTTCTTTTGCCAGGGCCGCGTCGGTCTTCATCTTCTTGTGGAAGTAGAGCTCGCTTGAGAATTCGGGCATCTTTGAGAGGAAATCGACCATCCCTGGCAGCTCGCCGAAGACCTCGACCCGCGGCTGCAGGATGCGCCGCAGGATCTCCGCATCCATGCCCGCGATTCCGGCTCTTTCATACCAGGGAAGGGCTTCTTTGGTGAAGGCTTCAGGGCAAAGGCCGCGGATGTATTCCGCGTTGAACCAGCGCAGCTTCTGGGGGTCGAAGATCGCGGGGGATTTCGACAGGCCGGAAACATCGAAGGTCTCGACCAGCTCTTCGATCGTGAAAAACTCCCTCTCGGTGCCCGGGTTCCAGCCCAGCAGCACCAGATAGTTGACGATCGCCTCTTTTAGGTAACCCTTTTCGATGAAGTCGGAATAGTAGGCGTCGCCGTCGCGCTGTGAGAGCTTGTGGCCCTGGTCGCGCAGGATGAGGGTGAGATGGATATAGGCGGGGATTTCCCAGCCGAGCGCCTCGTAGATCAGGTTGTATTTGGGCGTTGACGAGAGGTATTCCATGCCGCGCATGACGTGGCTGATGCCCATCAGGTGGTCGTCGATGACGTTTGCGAAGTTGTAGGTGGGCATGCCGTCCGCCTTGAGGAGGATGATGTCGTCGAGCGTGTCGTTCGGGGTGACGATGCGGCCGAAGACCAGGTCGTCAAAGGCGGTTTCGCCGCTCGTGGGCATGTCAAAGCGCACGACGTGCTCCCGCCCGCTGGCCAGCAGCCCTTCGATTTCTTCCTTGGGAAGATGCT
>JAITTC010000146.1 GCA_031287285.1 Christensenellaceae bacterium | reverse complement strand
CCATATCGTACTTCTTTTCGGTGATGGAGGCGAGCACCGCGGTGAATTCGAGGGGAACGATGCGCAGCTCGACGCCGAGTTCATCTGCGATGCGCTGAGCCAGATCGATATCGCTGCCCACGATCTGCTGCCCCTCGGGCTTGGTTGGGTCGATGTATTCGTTGGGGGCGAAATAGGGCTCGGTAGCCACTTCCAAGTAGCCGCGGGCCTTAATAGCCTCCAGCCGGTTGGCAGGCTCGCCGGAGGCGGGCTGTGCGGGTGCGCAGGCGACCGAGGCCGCCAGCAACGACAGAACCAGACCCAGAAGCAGGGCCTTTTTTAGCAGGCTGTGCATATTCAATACCCCTCTTGTTCTTTATTGCCCTCACGGGCCGTGCTTTGGCGCTTTGTTGCGCTAAATCAACACGGCTATTATTTTATCATGTTTCAAGTGGCTTGTAAAGGTTTTATGGCGTTTTTCGCCGTTTGGCAGCGATTTTTTTGCAAGGCGACCGCAGGGTTTTATGCCTTCACCGAAAATCCGCGCTTTTTGCTCAAAATCCTTGACTGCCGGCGCGGCCAAACGGTATAATGCTAAGAAAATGTTGGTAAGCCTGCGGCATGCGGAACAAAGCGGGCCGTTTGGGCGTCCAAAGCACGGTTTTGCGAATTTGCCCATGAAGGAGTGTCGTTTAAAATGATCAAGAGGAACCGCTTTGCGCTTTTTGCCTGCTTGCTTGCCCTCTGCCTGGCCCTTGGCGCCTGCGGCGCGCCCGCACCCACGCAGCCAGAGGACGCGGCCGCCCTGCTTGACGCTATAGTAGAGAGCGCAGGCGCCAAGCTTGGTGAGGAAGACCCGCTCCCAAAGACCGTAACAGACGCGATTTTGGCCGAAAGCAGCCAGGGAATGCTGGGCATCGGCGAGAGCGACTTTAGCCAATATGTGGACGCTGCCTTTGCCTCGAATGCGCTGATCTCCTCCCACGCGCATGAGGTTGCCTTGGTCAAGTGCAAGGACGCGGCCGCGGCCGAGAAGGTCAAGGGCTTGATCGCCGCCGGGTTTGACCCGCTGAAGTGGATCTGCGTGCGGCCGGAAACCTGCAATGTGGTGGTTTCGGGCAAGTATGTGCTGCTGACCGCCACCAATGAAAAGATCGGCTCGGCCTTGATCGAAGCCTTTAAAGAGCAGTCCGGCGCGCCGCTTGGCGAAATCGACAGCTTTTTTAATGCGGCCGACGCAGGCGAGAGCGCGGGCACTGGCGGAGGGTTGATCCTGAACTAAGCCCCTTCCCCCAAGAGCAGATCCCAAGCGACCCCTAAGAAAGGGCGTGGTTACGGCATGTTGTTTTCCAGCTTGACGTTTCTATATTTCTTTCTTCCCGCGGTGCTTGCGCTGTACTTCCTCGTGCTGCTCTGCAGGAAGAGGACGATGCGGCCGGTCAATCTCGTGCTGCTGCTGGCCAGCCTCGTCTTTTATGCCTGGGGGGAACCGGTCTATGTCTTCCTGATGGTTGGGCAGTCGCTGAGCGCGTGGCTATTTGGCCTTTTCATCGAGCGTTTTAGGGGCAAAAAGGCCGGAAAGACCATCTTCTTGCTCTCTTGCGCGGTCACTTTAAGCGGGCTCTTGTTCTTTAAGTACAGCGACTTCTTTTTAAGCAATGTCGCGGCGCTGACGGGCTCGCCGATTCGGCTTTTGGGCCTGGCGCTGCCCATCGGCATCAGCTTTTACACCTTCCAGATTCTAAGCTACACCATCGACCTCTATCGAAAAAAGACCACGGTGCAGCGCGACTTTTTCGCCTTCGCCACCTATGTGATGCTCTTCCCCCAGCTCATCGCCGGCCCAATCGTCCGCTATGCGGACGTGGCCGCGGAGCTCGGTGCCCGGGAGCATAGCCTGGCGCGCTTTTCATCCGGCGCGCGGCGCTTCGTGCTGGGCCTTGGCAAGAAGATATTGCTGGCGAACGTGCTGGCTGAACTGGTCGCGGCCTACCACAGCAGTGCCGAGCAAAGCGTGCTCTTTGCCTGGATTTATGCCGCAGCCTACGCCCTGCATATCTACTTTGACTTTTCTGGCTACAGCGACATGGCCCTCGGCCTTGGGGCCATTTTTGGATTTCACTTCCTCGAAAACTTCCATTATCCCCTCATCTCAAGGAGCATCACGGAATTTTGGCGGCGATGGCACATGTCGCTTTCAAGCTGGTTCCGCGATTATGTCTATATTCCATTGGGCGGCAACCGCGTCGGCCCCTGGCGGCAGATTTTCAACATTCTGGCCGTTTGGATGCTCACGGGCTTCTGGCATGGTGCGGGTTGGAACTTCATCCTTTGGGGGCTGTATTTCGGCCTGCTCCTTCTGGCCGAAAAGTTCTTCGTAGGGCGTTTCATCGAAAGACTGCCCCGCTTTTTCGGCCATCTTTATACGATGTTCATCGTATCGCTCAGCTGGATGTTTTTTGACGCACAGGGCTTAGGCGAGACCTTCGCGGGGCTCTCGGTTTTGCTTGGTTTCGGCGCGAAATCGCTTGCCGGCCCACAATCGCTTTATTATTTGCGCGATTACGCGCTGCCGTTGCTGATCGGGGCCATTGGGTGCACGCCCTATCCTAAACTTTGGGCCGAAAGGCTGCAAAAAAGCCGCCTTGCGCCCGCGCTGCCCGCCCTGGAAGCGGTGATGATCGCGGCGCTGCTGCTCTTGGTCACGGCCTATCTCGTAGACGGCTCGTTTAACCCATTCATCTACTTTAGATTCTAGGGGGTATGGGGGATGAGAAGGCAAAATCGGCGATTTTTTCAGACCTTAACTGCGTGCGCTTTCCTCTTGATTATGGGAGCTCTGCTCCTTGCCCGCCTGGCGCTGCCCGTGCCCGCCGTTCTGCAAAGCGAAAGGCGAAAGCCCGCGCAGCTGCCGAAGCTGAGCCTTTCCACCCTGCGCTCCGGCTCATTCACGGATGGTTTTGAGCTTTGGGCGGCCGATACCTTCCCCTTTCGTGAAACCTTCCGAACCCTGCGCGCGGGAGCGGTATTTTATTTGTTCGGCCAGACCGACAAGAGCGGCCTTTACCTAGAAAACGGCGGTGTGGGCAAGTTCGAGGCCTTAAACGAAAGCTCCGCGCGCAGCGTCGCGCGAAAGATCGCTTCGTTAAGGGGCCTTTTCCCTGCGGATGCGAAGGCCTACGTTTCCGTCGTGCCGGATAAGAGCCTCTATGCGGAGCGCGCCTATCCGAGCCTTGACCTTTCGAAGCTCGATGCAATTCTGCGCGAAGAATTGCCCGAAATTCCCCAAATTGACTTAAGCCCCGCGCTGAACGCCGGCAGCTATTACCGAACCGACCTGCACTGGGATCAGCCCAAGCTGGAGCCCGTGGTGAAAGCGCTGGCGAAGGGCATGGATTTTAAGGCGGCAGAGGACTTTGGGACGCGGGAGATAGGCTCCTTCAGCGGCGTATACGCGGGGCAGCTCGCCCTGCCGCTAAAGCCCGATGCAATGCGAATTTTGAACTCCCCCGCGCTGGAAGGCTGCGCGGCTTTCTATCTGAATCCCAAAACCATGCAGATGGAACCCGGTGAAACCTACTGGCTTTCGGCCTTCCGCGGGCAAGATCCATACGATATCTTTCTGGGTGGCGTACAGCCGCTGATCCGCATCGAAAATCCCAATGCCGAAACGGACCGCGAGCTGTACCTCTTCCGCGATTCGTTTTCCTCTTCGCTGGCACCCTTGCTGGCACCGAGCTACGCGAGCGTGACGCTGATCGACTTGCGCTATGTCGACAGCCGCATTCTGCCTGATCTCATCGATCCTGCGCCCGGTGCAGACCTGCTCTTCCTCTATGGTTCACCGATCTTCAACAGCTCAAGCGTGTTAAAATGAGTTCGTTTCCGGTTCAGGCTGGAGCAGCGGCGCCTTGACAAGACCGCCGCTTTTCTATGGAGCGTAGCTTCACTCCAGAGATTGACCGCGCCGCCATACCCTGTTATAATAGCATTCGGGGCATGGCGCCTTTGGGTTTTGACCCATTAGCTCAGTTGGCAGAGCATTTGACTTTTAATCAAGTTGTCCCGCGTTCGAACCGCGGATGGTTCACCACAAGATTAAAAGAACAGCGACAAATA
>JAITTC010000072.1 GCA_031287285.1 Christensenellaceae bacterium | reverse complement strand
AGCCCTGAAAAGCCTTCATTCGGCGCCGGAGGGCCCGGGCCTTGGCCCATCCCCAGGCGGAAAAGCCGCGCTGTGCCCTCGTCGAATCGAGCAGCCCCTAAGGCGTTTTGGTGCATGCTCCGGCGCGGGCCAAGATGCGGCGTTTTGATTGTTGGTCGGTGAGGCGACGCGGAAGCGAAGCCCTGAAAAGCCTTCATTCGGCGCCGGAGGGCCCGGGCCTTGGCCCATCCCCAGGCGGAAAAGTCGCGCTGCGCCCTCGTCGAATCGAGCAAGGCGCTTTGGCGCATGCCCAGGCGCGGGCCAAGTGCGGGGCATTTTGAATGTTGGTCGGCGAGGCGATGCGGAAGCGAAGCCCTGAGCGCCGATGGCGCGCTCTTTCGGCTGGGCCGATGGCTGCCCGATTGCCGCGAAAGCCGCCTTGTTGACATGGAACGGTGCCGCGCACCAAACGGGATGGAGCAGCGGAGCGAACCCTGGCTTAAATCGCTCGGAGAGCTGAACGGCGCCCCTCCCAAACGGCACGCAATTCGCCCAAAGAAATCCATAGCCGCTCGCCATGGCTTTTAAGCTTCCTTAGGCTTGCGCGAAAAGGCCTGAAGCAGCACAAAAAAGGCAGCTGCAAGGCCTATGCGGGGCAACCAAAGCGCCCGCTCTTTTTTAAGCGTGCACCAGGGTGCCGATCTTCTCGCCGCGCGCGGCGCGGATGAGGTTTTCGGGGTCATTGAGACCAAAGCAGAGGATGGGCAGCGCGCTTTCTTGGCAAAGGGCGAAGGCGCTGGCATCCATGACCTTCAGGTTCAGCCGAAGCGCTTCGTCGAAGCTTAAATCCTCAAATCTTTGCGCGTTTGGGTTCTTTTTTGGGTCTTCCGAGTAGATGAAGTCGACGTTTTTGGCCATGAGGAGGGCATCCGCGCCGATTTCTGCAGCGCGCAGAGCCGCCGTCGTATCGGTCGAAAAGAAGGGGTGGCCGGTGCCCGCCGCGAAGAGTACGATGCGCCCTTGCTCTAAATGCCGCAGGGCTTCGTCGCGCGAATAGGGCTCGCAGACGGGGCCGATGGGGAAGGCAGACTGCACCCGCGCATCGAGATTCGCGCCGGCCGGCAAGGCGCCGCGCCCGAGGCGGCAGAGCACGTCCTTCATATAGAGGGCGTTGATGACGGTCGCGAGCATGCCCATGTAATCGGCCGTGGGGCGATCCATCTCCGGCCCCCGGCGGCCGCGCCAAATATTGCCCGCGCCGATGACCAGGGCGATTTCCACGCCCATTTGAGCGATGCGAAGGAGGGATTTTGCGGTTTCCTCAAAGGCCGATTGCGAAAAATCCTTGCCATCTACGCCCAAGGCCTCGCCTGAGAGCTTGATGAGCACGCGCTTGTAGGCGGCGCCATCCATGTGCGATCACTTCCTAATTCGTGCTTTTTGGGTTTTGGCCGCGAAAAAGGGCTGCCCTTGGGGCAACCCTTCCGCGATTTTGCGATTATAGCTTTGCTGCCTGCGCGGCGACTTCCTCTGCGAAATTATCTTGCCGCTTTTCGAGGCCCTCGCCCATTTCGTAGCGGGCAAAGCGGCGAACCTTTACGTTTTCGCCGGTCTTTTGGATGCGATCGGTCACATATTGCTGGATCGAAATGTCGGTGTCGCGCACGAAGGCCTGATCGAGCAGGCAATAGTCCTTATAGAACTTCTCGACGCGGCCCTCGACCATACGCTCGATGATCTTATCGGGCTTGCCCTCGTTGCGGGCCTGGGCGCGCAGAATTTCGCGCTCTTTATCGAGCACTTCGGCGGGCACTTCCTCGCGGCTTAGGTACTGCGGGTTGGCAGCTGCAATGTGCATCGCGATGTCGCGCACAAAGGCCTTGAACTCGGGGGTTTTTGCCACAAAGTCAGTCTCGCAGTTTACCTCAAGCAGCACGCCGATCTTGCCGCCCATGTGGATATAGCTTTCGACCACGCCCTCGGCCGCGATGCGGCCGCCCTTTTTCGCGGCGGAAGCGATGCCCTTCTCGCGCAGAATCTCGACCGCGCGCTCCATGTCGCCGTCTGCTTCCTGCAGGGCCTTTTTGCAGTCCATCATTCCAACGCCGGTCTGCTCGCGCAGCTCCTTGACGGCGCTTGCCGTAATTTCAGCCATCTGCTCATTTCCTCCGTTTCGTATTCAGGGGGATGAAACCCCGCATGATTCTTGCTTATTCGGCAGCCTCGGGGCCTTCGGCTGCGGGGGCCTCCGCGGTTTCAGCCTCTGCCTCCTCGGTATCTTCGCCCTGATGGCCTTCTAAAATCGCGTCCGCGATCTTGCCCGCGATGAGCTTCACGGCGCGGATCGCATCGTCGTTGCCGGGGATGACGTAGTCGATCTCATCGGGGTCGCAGTTCGTATCGACGATCGCGACGATCGGGATGCCCAGATTGCGGGCCT
The DNA here is from genome assembly GCA_031287285.1 of Christensenellaceae bacterium. Taxonomy (GTDB): domain Bacteria; phylum Bacillota; class Clostridia; order Christensenellales; family UBA1750; genus JAITGM01. Next base: position 7,854 of record JAITTC010000072.1, on the reverse strand, counting down.
CCTGCACGGCGATATGCTCCTTGCGGGGGTCTACGATGAACAGCGCGCCGGGCAGCTGGCGCATCTCGCGGATGCCGCCCAGGTTGTTTTGGAGCTTTTCGCGCTCGTTCGAGAGCTTGGCGACTTCCTTCTTGGGCAGAAGGTCGAACTGGCCGTCGGCTTCCATCTTGTCGATCTGGTTCAGGCGGGCAATTCTGGTCTTGATGGTGCGGAAGTTGGTGAGCATCCCGCCCAGCCAGCGATTGTTGACGAAGTACATGCCGCAGCGCTTGGCTTCCTGCTCGACCGATTCCTGCGCCTGCTTCTTGGTGCCCACGAAGAGGACGCTCTTGCCCTCGAGGGCGAGGTCGCGGATGAACATGTAGGCGTTGTCGATCTTCCGGACGGTCTTTTGCAGGTCGATGATGTAGATGCCGTTGCGCTCGGTGAAGATGTAGGGCGCCATCTTGGGGTTCCAGCGCCTGGTTTGGTGCCCGAAGTGCACGCCGGCTTCGAGTAATTGCTTCATCGAAATGACAGCCATGTGTGAAAAACCTCCTTGTTTCCTCCCCACGCGCCTTTATTTCGCGAGTTAAGCGCCCAATTTGAGTTCGGGCGCCACAGGAGCCGCGAAGCGCGGGGTGCGTTTTCGCGTTTGTTAGGATAACACAAAAAACACGGCGTTACAAGGCCTTTGCGTAAATTTCAAGGCGAATTCGCAGATTGCAGCGCGTTATGGCGCGGGGTTTTTAACGCTGAAGACGATATGCGGCATATCGACGCCCCAATAGTGGTGAATGAAGTGCTTTTTGGCCAGCATCCCGTTGCGGATGGCCACGTTGATGGAGGCAAGGTTATTCTCGCGAATGATGGAGCAGACCTCGGGGGCTTTTAGCACCTCAAAGGCATAGCGCTTGGCGGCGCTTGCGGCCTCGATGGCATAGCCCCGGTGCCAAAACGCCCGCTGAAAGAGATAGCCGACCTCCAGCAGGGTTTCGCCCTCGACCGGCTGCATCGTCAGGCCGCACTGGCCGATCATCTCGCCGCTTTCCTTCAAAACGATGGCCCAAAGGCCGACGCCGTCTTTTTGATAGCGCTGAAGCTGCGTTTTGAGCCAGTGAAGGGTTTCTTCCTCGCTGAAGGCGTGCTCATAGGCGACCATCGCCTTTTCGTCCCGCAGGATGAGCGATAGCGCGGGCAGATCGTCGAGCGTCATTTTGCGGGCATAGAGCCTTTCGGTTTGAAAAACGGCCAAATCGAGCTTGTAAAGGCGCAAATCGAAGAATTCGTTGTGGCCGGGGGGCATGAGGTGCTTCGTTTCGACGCATTGAAAGCCCATTCCCTCGTAAAGGGCGTGCAGGGCGGGGCGATCCGCGTCCGTATCGAGCCTTAAGGCAAAGACGCCCCTTCTGCGGCAGAGTTCCGCGCTGTGGCTGATGAGCTTTTCGGGGAGCCCTTGCCCCGCGAACTTGCGCCGCACGGCCAGCTTGTGCACATACCCGGAAGCGCCGGGCGGCAGGTCGGGCCAAAAGAAGGGATCATGAAAGCTCAAGGTCAGCGTGGCGGCCGCTTCGTCGCCCACCCAAAGGACGAGGAATTCCTCGTCGGGGTTCTTGAGATGCTCCCGCGTGAGGGAGGCTGGCTGCCACATGGGCTTGCCGCTTTGAACGAGCCAGGCCGCGGCCTCCTGCAGGATGGAAAGAGCGGCGCAGGCATCGCCTTGGCTGATTCTGATTTCGGGCATGGTGCTTCCCTCCGTCGTTTAAGAAAAGTTCGGGTTAAACCTCCAAAATAGTATAAGGCTTTTTGCCTGCAAAGGGAAGCGATTGATCGCAGGCGCGCAAAGGGAAAAAGCGCTTCCGAAAATTTGTTATGCGCTCTTGCTCTCGTTTGGGTTGAGCATTTGCCGCAAAGGGTGGTATACTAGGGGGAAGAATCTGAAGAAAGGGCGGCACGGCGATGGAGCTAAACCTGGGCGATATCATCCAGACCAAGAAAAAGCACCCTTGCGGCTCCGATCGCTGGATGATCACCCGCGTTGGCGCCGATATCAAGATCAAGTGCCAGGGCTGCGCCCGCGTGGTCATGATGGACCGGCCGGAATTCGAAAAGCGCGTGAAGAAGATCCTCGAGCGTGCGGCGGGCGCGCAGCAATCCGCCCCATAAGGAGTTAAAGCATGAGCCAATACGAAGCCACGGATAGATTCCAAACCGACGAAGAGGCGATCCGCGAGGAAAGGCGGGCCCAGCTTCGCGAAAACATCGTCTTTATCGCCCAGCTGGTGATGGTCGTCGCCATCGGCCTGCTGCTGAGGCGCTATGTTTTTACGCTCACGGTCGTTTCCGGATCCTCGATGCAAGAAACGCTGCAGGATCATCAGGTCGTCGCGGTGGAGCGGCTGAGCTACCTGCTGGGGGAGCCGAAGCCCGGGGATATCGTCATCTGCCATTACCCTGGCGACAGCACCCACAACTACGTCAAGCGCATCGTCGCCATGGAGGGCGATACCATCGCCATTCGGGATGGCAAGACCTACTTAAATGGCAGCGAGGTCTTTGAGGACTTCATTTCCTACCCATCAAACTACGATTATCTCGAGTACGAGACCATGCCCCTTCCCGCCGGCAAGGTCTTCGTGATGGGAGATAACCGCGCGATCTCTAAGGATTCAAGGAGCGTGGGGCTTCTTTCGCTCGAAGAGATTCAGGGGCGGGTCGTCGCGGTGGTTTTCCCCTTCGGCGAGATTCACGGCATCGGGCCGGAACCCGCCTATTCGGAGCTTAGCTGAGCCTATGCAAACAAGAAGCGCGGAATCCGCGAACGGCAAGGAAGCAAAGCCCGTGAATGTTCGGCGCGAGATCATCGAATGGGCGCTGACCTTCATCGTCCCGATCGTTTTGGTCACGCTTTTGCACAGCTTCGTGTTTACCTTTTCGATCGTTCGGCAGACCTCCATGCTCGAAACCCTGCACGAAGATGAGTGGCTGGCGGTTTCCCGCCTGCACTATAGGCTGACAGAGCCCGCCACGGGCGACATCGTCATGGCCTATTTCCCAGGTCAGGGCGATATGCTCTTCGTCAAGCGCTTGATCGGCAAGCCTGGCGATGAAATCGAGAGCAGAGGCGGGCAGATCTTCCTCAATGGCGAAAGGATTGACGAGCCCTATATCGTCTACCCGTCGTTTGACGACTTCGGCCCTAAATTTTTGGGCGAAAACGAATACTTTTTGATGGGCGATAATCGCGAGGGCTCGCTGGACTCGCGAAATTTGGGCACCATACCAAAAGAAGACCTCTATGGCTTCGTGATGGGCCGGGTTTTCCCCTTCGGCGAGATGCGCTGGTTTTATCGCTGAAGAAAAGTTTGATTTTACGGAGGAAAAACCACAAGTGGAACTGTTTTGTTTATACCCAGGCGGCAAGCGCAAGGCTTTTACCCTAAGCTACGACGATGGCGTGCGCCAGGATGCGCGCCTTGTGCAGCTGCTGAACGAAAAAGGCGTGAAGGCGACCTTCAATTTGAACCTCGGCAAGCAGTCCCGCCTCACGGGCTGGACGCACGAAAGCGGCCTGGAGATTCGCTACCTCGATAAGAGCGAGATCGTCCCCCTTTACGCCGGGCACGAGGTCGCCGTGCATACCTATACCCACCCCCATCTGGAAACGCTGACGAAGGCCGAGATCGTGAAGGAGATTCGCGACGATAAGCTAGAGCTCGAGCAGCTCTTCGGCTCCCTCGTCACCGGCCTTGCCTACCCCTTTGGCAGCTACGATAAGCGCGTGATCGAGCTTGCGAAGGCGGAAGGCCTTGAATACGCCCGCACGATCAAGCACGCCTATGACTTTTCGATCCCGGAAGAGCTCATGGAGTGGGAGTTTAGCTGCCACCATGGCTATGAGGGGCTGCCCTCCTTGGCAAAGGAGTTCCTCGGCACCGAGCAGGAGCTCGCGCTCTTCGCCGTTTGGGGCCATAGTTACGAGTTCGATGTCGACAAGAACTGGGCGGTCATGGATGAGCTCGTCAACGCGGTTTCCGGCAGGGACGATACCTGGTATGCGACCAACGGCCAGATCGCCAGGTATCTCTTGGCCATGCAGCAGCTCTCTCTTCGCGACGGCAAGCTCATCAACCCATCCGGCCAGCCGCTCTGGCTTCAGGTCGACGGCGAGCTCCAGGTGATTTCATAAAAAGGCCTAAAACGGGCCGCAGCTTAGATAAAATGCTTCGGAGGAGGGCTTGACTTTATGGGGAACACTCTTGAACGGTTCAGCCTGAAGGGCAAGATCGCGGTCGTCACCGGCGGGGCGCAAGGCCTTGGGCTTGCGATGGCCAAGGCCCTGGCGGACGCTGGCGCCACCATCGTCTTGGCAGACATTAACCAGCCCCTGGCCGAGCAGTCGGCCGCCGCAATCGCCGCGGAATGCGGCGTTCCGGCCGCCGCGGTTCAGACCGACGTAACAAAGGAAGCGAGCGCGGAGGCCCTCGTGAAGGCCGTGGTTTCGCGCTTTGGCGGCATCGACGTGCTCGTCAACAACGCGGGCATCTGCGTGCACGCAGGCGCCGAGGAGATGAGCTATGGCGATTGGTTTAAGGTCATCGACGTGAACTTAAACGGCGTTTTTCTCATGTCAAAGGCGGTGGGCAGCCAGATGCTGAAACAGGGCAAGGGAAATATCATCAACATCTCGTCCATGTCGGCCATCATCGTCAACACCCCGCAGGGCCAGTGCGCCTACAACGCTTCAAAGGCGGGCGTCATGCACCTGACGAAGTCCCTGGCCGTGGAATGGGCAGAGCGCGGCATCCGCGTGAACACCATCGCCCCGGGCTACATGAAGACCGATATGACCGCCCATGTTTTTGAGGCGGGCGGCAAGATGGTGCGCAAGTGGATGGATATGTCGCCCACGAAGCGCCCCGGCGAGCCCGAGGAGCTGGGGCCTTTGGCCGTTTATCTGGCCAGCGAGGCTTCCTCCTTCGTCAACGGCTCCGTAATCACCGTGGATGGCGGCTACACCGCCTGGTAAAGCCTTTCAGCGCTGGGTTTTTGCCCGGCGCTTTGTTTTTTGCAGGCGGCAGGATATGGAGGCCCACTTTTGATGATCGTGTGGATGGACAAAACGAATTGGCGGGATTACGGCCGCGCAAACGAGCCTTTTAAGCTGATCGGCAGGCTTTTGCCGCGCTTTGAGGCGGGCTGCTGGACCCACGAAGAGGAGCTCTTTGCGCTGCCCCGCGAAAAACGCTACCCGAGCGAGCCGGTTCTTGGTTTAGCCGCCTATGTGGACTCGCCCGGGCGCGCCGTTTTCTTCTTTTATGAAGCAGAGCAGTGCCTTGGGCAGATTCGCCTGCGCACAAACTGGAACCGCTTTGCCTTCATTGAGGATTTGGCCGTTTCCGCAGCCTTTCGGGGAAGGGGCATCGGCGGGGCGCTGCTTTGCGAGGCAGAAAGCTGGGCCAGGCAAGAAGGCCTTTTGGGCCTTATGCTCGAAACCCAGGACGATAACCTGCTCGCCTGCCGCTTTTATCTCAAATGCGGCTTTACGCTCGGCGGGGCCGATCGGCTGCTCTATTCCGCTTTTGAGGAAGTAAGGCACGAAACCGCCCTTTTCTTTTATCTGCGCTTTTGTAAGGAGAATTAAACGAAGATGAAGTTGATCCTGCGCATCGCCAAGGAAGCCAGGGCTTATAAGGGCCTGCTTTCTGTGGCCATTTTAGCCACCATACTCTTAACCTGCGCAAACCTCTTCGCCCCGCGCGTCCTCACCCAGCTCATCGCCATGCTCGAAAAGGGCGCAAGCGGCATCGACCTAAAGAGCGTCGTGCGCCTGGCGCTTTTGCTGGCCGGGGTCTACCTTTCGCGCATCCTCTTTCGCTACCTTTCGAACTTCATGGCGCACAAGGCGGCCTGGCAGCTCGTGCAGGCCCTTCGCCTGCGCGTTTACGACCATATCCAGTCCTTTTCGCTGGACTTTTTTCACAGCAAGCAGACCGGCGATTTGATGAGCCGCGTCGTGAACGACACGGCGACCTTTGAGCTGATCTTCGCGCACATCGTGCCGGAGATGATCACGAATGCAGCCACGCTCGCGGGGGTTTCGGTGCTGCTTTGCCTCATCAACTGGAAGCTCGCCCTGCTTACCTGCGCGCCGGTGCCGCTGATCCTGCTTTCGGGCTGGGTCTTTACCAAGAAGGTGCAGCCGAACTTTAGGCAGATGCAGCGCGCGCTGGCCGGGCTCAATTCGCAGTTGCAAGATAACTTTTCGGGCATGAAAGAGATTCAGGCCTTTGGCCAGCAGAGGCGCGAGAGCGGCAACGTGAACGAGAAAGCGGGGGTCTTCACCAAGGCCATGCTGCGCGCGCTGAACCTGAGCGCGGTCTTTCATCCGAGCGTGGAGTTTTTAACCGGGCTTGGGAACGTGATCGTGGTGGGCTTTGGCGGGTACTTTGCGGCGATGGGCCAGGTTTCAGCGGCCGACATCGTCGGGATCTTCCTTTATTTAAGCTTATTTTACGCCCCGATCGCAGGCGTTGCCCAGCTGCTTGAAAGCATGCAGCAGGCCCTGGCCGGGGCCGAGCGCGTGCTGGAGATCCTCGATTTGACGCCCACCGTCAGGGAGGAGCCGGACGCTCGGCCCATGCCGCACGCGCGCGGCGACCTTGCCTTTGAGAATCTGAGCTTCGGCTATGAAGACGGCAGGCCGGTGCTTTCGAACGTGAGCTTCGAGGTGAAGGCCGGGCAGATGCTGGCCCTCGTGGGGCCGACCGGCGTGGGCAAAACCACGGCGGTTTCGCTGATTGAGCGTTTTTATGACCCGGACTTTGGGCGCGTGACCATCGACGGGCAGGATATTCGTGGGATTAAGCTGCAGGACTTGCGCCGCAATGTTTCGATGGTGCTGCAGGATACCTTCCTGTTCAATGGAACCATCGCGGAAAACATCGCCTACGCCTCGCCCGAGGCCTCGATGGAGGAGATCGTCGCCGCTGCCAAGACCGCGCGCATCCACGAGGCGATTTTGCGGATGCCGCAGGGCTACGAAACCGAGGTGGGCGAGCGCGGGGCCAAGCTTTCGGGCGGGCAGAAGCAGCGCGTGGCCATCGCGCGGGCGGTGCTGCGCGGTTCGCCCATTTTGATCCTCGATGAGGCCACGGCTTCTGTTGATGTGGAGACCGAGCGCGAGATTCAGGAGGCCCTTCAGGCGCTGGCTGGCACGATGACCATCATCGCCATCGCCCATCGGCTATCGACCATCCGCCGCGCAGACCAGATCCTCGTCTTGGAGGAAGGGCGCATCGTGCAGCGCGGCAGCCACGAGGAATTGCTCGCCCAGAGCGGCCCCTACGCAGCGCTTCATGGGGCCGCCGCGTCATAGCCCCGCAGGGCGGGCCGCTCCAAACTCGCTTTCGTAGCCGGACGGCCTTTTAGGTGGTTGATAGGGTTGATAGGACCCTACCATGTCAGGGTGCCGTAATGCCGCCGGAGCGCATTCACTATCATTGTGAGCGTTAGCGGAGCAATCCAGCCCGCTTCTTTTTGATGAAGCGAGCTTTTTTATACCCTCTTCGGAGCGTTTTTTCGACGCACAAACGCCATTGAGAGGGTTGCAGATAACGAAGGAAGGCAGCCAGTTCTGTTTTTTATAATTTTCCACTTTACAACGTTTTGCGACCTGATTATAATAATTCTATTATATAAATTTGCCCAGTTAATCCAGCACTTGTTGAATTATCGCACGAAGGGAAGACCAAAAATGCCCGATGATAGTTTGGATGCAAAGAAGGGGTGGTATGTTCTCCGCTTTGTAATCGTCCCCATAGTGGTCGCCCTTATTGGAGCTTTTGCAGCGATTTTTGTTTACCTTTTCCTTCA
>JAITTC010000022.1 GCA_031287285.1 Christensenellaceae bacterium | reverse complement strand
GATTGTCGCGGCGTTAAGGGGGATTTGGGCGCGGGGCACAAAAAAAAGGCCGCCGAAGAGGGCTCTTCGGCGGCCTTTGGCTATGTTCTTAGGCGTTTTCGAGATTCTTGCTGTGGCCCGCGATGAGCTTTTGAATGCGCTGGATGGGGTTGAGCAAGGGGCTTAGGGATCGGTCGTGGTTCAGGGTGGCGATGATGAGCGCCAGGTACTTGGCCATGTCAACCTCCACGAACCAGGGCTGCTCGCGAAGCTCCGGGCGCAGGTAGGTGAGGTTCGTGCACAGAACATAGTCGAAAAGGCCCTCTGCGTAGGCGTGGTTGAAGATCTCGATACCCGAGGTGAACAGGCCGAAGGTGGCCGCCATGAAGACGCGGCGGCATTTGCGCTTCTTGAGCTCACGGGCCAGGTCGAGCATCGAATCGCCGGTGGCGATCATATCGTCTGCGATGAAGACGTCCTTGCCCTCGACCGATTCGCCCAGGTACTCATGCGCGATGATGGGATTTCGGCCGTTGATGACCTTGGTATAATCCCTGCGCTTATAGAAAAAGCCTAAATCAAGGCCCAGAACGGAGGCATAGTAGATGTTGCGGTTGATCGCGCCTTCGTCTGGGCTAATGATCATGAGGTTTTCGCTGTCGATCCGAAGCGCCGGCTCCTTGCGGAACAGCGCCTTGAGCATCTGGTAGCTGGCCTGAACGGATTCGAAGCTGCCCGTTGGAATGGCGTTTTGCACGCGGGCGTCGTGCGCGTCGAAGGTGATGATGTGGTCGACCCCAAGGGCCTGCAATTCCTGCAGCATCACCGCGCAGTCGAGCGATTCGCGCGAGGAGCGCCGGTGCTGGCGGCCCTCGTAGAGATAGGGCATGACCACGACGATGCGCCTTGCCTTGTTGGCCGTGGCGGCGATGATGCGCTTGAGATCCTGGTAATAATCATCCGGCGAGAAGGGGACTTTCTCGCCATACATTTGGAAGGTTTTAGAATAATTGGTCACGTCGCAGAGGATGTAGAGGTCATAGCCGCGAATCGTTTCGCGAATGACCGCCTTGCCCTCGCCCGAGCTGAAGCGGGGCGTGTCCACAGGCAAGAGGAAGCTCTGGCGTTCGTAGCCCGGGTAGGCGATCAGAACCTGGTCGGCGTTTTCGGGCTCTTCCGTCCAGCGGACGAGGTATTCGTTGACACGCTGGCCCAAAGAATCGCAGCCGTTCATGGCGACGAGGCCCAAGGGGCCGATGGGCCGTGGGGTTTGCCAGTCCCTGATCTCTTCACGCATCTGGAAGTCCTCCTAAAATGGCGCGCACGCGCGGAAGATTTGTGTAATTGCACTCGAAGATCTTACACGGCCTAGTATAACACAAACGGGCGGGTTCGGAAACCGCCCATTTGCGCCAGAGCGCTTGCCGCATAAAGGAAAGAAGCGCGCTGTGGCAGATTTTGAATACAATTACAGCGGGAATTAAGCGGTTAAATCCTTGAATTCCGGCAGCTATCGTGTATAATGTATACATTCGGGCGCGTTTGGGCGCTCGGCTGCCTTGTAAATCATGGGAATAGGAGCGTGCTTAATGAAGATCACCGACGTCAAGCTCTATTTGGCCGAAATCCCGCTGGAAGCGCCCTTTCATTCCACCTGGAACCCCGGGAATCCAGAAACTAAGCTCTTCGTTTCCCTGGTCGAGGTCATCACGGAAGATGGCATTCGCGGCTACGGCGCCGCCTGTGATTCCGCGCAGCTTCTGGCGGGCATTTGGGATAGCCATATCCGCCCGCTCCTGATCGGCAAGGAAGTGACCGAAACCGAGGCCATTTCGGCGGGGCTCATCAATGCCGCGCTGTATGCCTACAGGCCTTGGTGCGTGGAGGTCGCCGTGTGGGACGCCCTTGGCAAGTATGCGGGGCTCCCCATCTACAAGATGCTCGGCGGCGCACAGGACCGCGTGCTGGCCTACGCGAGCACCGGTGAGCTCAAGCCCGTGGAAGAGAGGGTGGAAGATGCCCAGCGCTTCATCGACGAGGGATTTACCATGATGAAGATCCGCGCCCACCACGACGACCCGGCGATCGACCTGAAGAACATCGAAGAGATCGTGGCGCGTGTGGGCAGCAAGATCAAGATCGCCGTGGACTGCAACCAGGGCTGGTTCTTCAGCGGCAAGCGCGTCATCGCGAAGTGGGACTATAAAAAGGCGCTGGCGATCTGCGACGCGCTGTACGACATGGGCATCCAGTGGCTGGAAGAGCCGCTTTACGGCTACGATTACGACGGGCTCGCCGAGCTGCGCGCCTCCACCAAGCTCAACATCGCGGGCGGCGAGCTCAATGCCCAGATGCACGAATACAAGGAGCTGCTCAAGAGGAATTGCTTTGACATCTACCAGGTCGATACCGTTCTTTCGGGCGGCATTCTGATTTCGCGCAAGGTCGCGGCCTTGGTCGAAGCCGAAAACAAGATCTTTACGCCCCACACCTGGACCCATGGCATGGGCCTGGCCGCCGCCCTGCATGTGGCCGGCTCCGTGACCCACTGCCCCTTCATCGAGTATTGCTACGACCCGCCCCGCTGGGATTACGCCATCCGCGACCGGATGCTGACTAAGCCCCTGAAGGTTGCGCGCGACGGCTTCATCGACGTGCCCCAGGGCCCAGGCCTTGGCGTGGAAGTGGATATGGACCTGATCAACCGCTATGCGGTGCTGAAGAAGTAGGCGCGATCGGCGAAAGGCGATTAAATAACGCCGCGGCAACCTTGCCGCGGCGTTGCTTTGCCCTAAAAACTCAACTTTTTATCGCCTGGGGAAGTTTTGCCGGGTTCTGGGCTCGCTTTGGCCCGGCTCCTGGCGGCGAGGGGATTGGTAGACCGTGGGCGCGTCGTCGTTCGGGTCGTCTTGCGCCAGGGGGTAGGGCACATCCAGGTCGCTCTCGACCTCCCCGGCCCTTGGGGCGTATTCGCGCGCGTAGCGCGAGATCTCGCGCTGGGCGTCCTCGTCGGCTTCGGGGGAATCATCGTAATATTCCTCGTGGGAATAGACCGTGGCAGGTGCGTAGGCCTCCTCGCGGCGCCTCGCCGCCTGGCGAGACTTTGCGCGGCGCCAGGCGCGAACCTGCAGCATGATCACCACCACGATGCAGGCCAGGAGGAAGAGCAGCATGAAGATGA
>JAITTC010000246.1 GCA_031287285.1 Christensenellaceae bacterium | reverse complement strand
CTTCTCTGCCGCCGCCAAAAGCGCCACTCTACCCGACAGGCCCCCTTTTTTGCCCTGTTCGCCGAGTTTTGAGCCGTTCCCAACCGTGCTCCCCCTCCCCTTCTTTACGCCCGACGCGCGTTGGGGCCGCGCCGCCCAGCCCCGGAAACAATCCCCGCCTTGAAAGCGTTCCACCATGTGTTATAATGGCGAAGTGGAAAGAAGGGGTTTTGTGGACTATGCCATTCGCTTCCTAGCCTGCCTGCTTAAATGGATGGTGATCGTGGCCGTCGCTGCCGTGCTTTGCTTTTCCGCCTTCACGATGGCGATGAACGTAAGCCATATCTACGTCCTCGTCACCGAGGGGATGAATACGCGCCTAAACGTCGCAGTCTGCTTAAGCGATGAGGTCGAGCTGCCAAAGTTCTTCGCCGCGGCAGCTTTTATGAGCGACCCCATTTATGAAAAACGCCATATTTACTCGGATTATGACATGCAGGGCGCCGTCAGCGAGGTGAAGGTCACTTCCATCCACGCCCTGCCCTGGGAAGACAGCGCGACGGTCAGACTCGAGCAGATCGTGGAGTCGGTAACCGGCTACCTGCCCATCGCAAAGCAGACCCCGGAACAGCTTGCCGACCCCAACAAGATCCCCGCGCCCTCCTGGGAAGACGATTCCTCCTACGAACTCGAGCTTCAACGGGAAGGCGACGGCTGGAAGATCGTCCGCCTAACCGAACTGCCCAAAGATGCGGCGGCCTGAGCTCCGGGCGCTGATCCCCAAGGAGAGCCTCTTTTTGGCGCCCATGGCAGGCGTGACCGACGCGCCCTTCCGCGCCCTATGCGCAAAGCAGGGGGCGGATTTTACGGTAACCGAGATGATCTCCGCCAAGGGGGTGGCGCTCGGCCCCCAAAACCGCGAGGAAGTGGCTCTGCTCAGCCGGGTAACGCCCGGCGAGCGGGCCTTTTTGCAGCTTTTTGGCTCGGAAGAGCGCTTTTTGGTTGAAAGCGCGCTGCGCTTGGAGGGCGGGCCCTATTTGGGCCTTGATTTAAACCTCGGCTGCCCCGCGCCGAAGATCGTTTCAAACGGGGATGGCAGCGCGCTGCTGCGCGACCTGCCCAAGGCGCAAAAACTGGTCGAAGCGCTGGCAAAAGCCTTAAAAAAGCCCCTGAGCGTAAAAATGCGCCTTGGCTGGGATGCGCAAAGCCGAAACTACTTAGAGGCGGCCAGCCGCTTTGAGGATGCGGGCGCAGCCTTTTTGACCCTGCACGCCCGCACCCGCAGCCAGTTTTATGGCGAAAGGGCGGATTGGGCAGCCATCGGCGAAACCGCGGCGAAGCTTCGCATCCCCGTGGTGGGCAATGGAGATGTTCGCACGCCCGAGGATGCGGAAACCATGCTGCGCGAAACCGGCTGCCACGCGGTGATGATTGGCCGGGGAGCCATGGGCAACCCCTGGCTTTTTGCGCAGATCAAGCGAGCGCGGCAAGGCCTTCCGCCCCTTGCCGTATCGCCTGCAGGCAGGCTGGAAACCGCGCTTTGCCAGGCCCGTGAGCTGGCCCGGCTGCGCGGCGAAAAAGCCGCCATGCGCGAGATGCGCAAGCACATGGCCTGGTACACGAAGGGCCTGCGCGGCGCGACGGCGGCCAGGCTGCAGATCAACGCGGCGCAAAGCCTTTGCGAGCTGGCGGCGTTGCTTCAGGCCCTGGCGAAGACGCAGTAGCGGCCCGTTTCTTGGCAAGGCAACGGGCGCGCCCGTTGCCTTGCCGTTTTTGCTGCCGGAAATCCCTCTGGGGCGGCCATCACAAGGCGATTAAAGCGGGGCATCGGCGCCTTTCAAGCAGCCTTTGCTTCCTCCTCTCCTTTCTGTGAATATCCATTTTTTGCATCCTCCTCCCCCACTTTCCGCATCGCAAAGCGCTCATTTCCAAGCACAATTCCGGCGCCATAAAACATGGCAATGCTGCCGAGTTTCATCTCTGCCCTCATATTCCTTCCCAAAAACGGCAATGCTCTTTAAGCAAGGAACGGTTTTTAGGAGGAAGAAATATGAAGGCGATCATCATGGCGGGCGGCAGCGGGCAAAGGCTGCGGCACCTTACCTGTCTCATCCCAAAGCCTATGGTGCCCCTTCTTGGCAAGCCCGTCATGGAGTACGCGGTCGAAGCCCTGGAAGCTTTAAATTTAAACGGCATTGGAGCCACGCTGGCCTACCGCGCGGAGGAAATTCAGCGCCATTTTGGCGAGAGGTTGCGGTATTTTGTGGAGGAGCGCCCCATGGGCACGGCGGGCAGCCTGCGCCTTGCGAGGGAGTTTTTAAACGAGCGCTTCTTGGTCGTTTCGGGCGATGCGCTGACCGATATCGATCTGGCCGCTGCTCTGGCCTTCCACGAAGAGAAAAAGGCCCTGGCCACGCTGGTGCTCAAGCAGGTGGAGGTCCCGCTGGAGTACGGCGTGGCGCTCTGCGACGGCGAGGGGCGCATTCAGCGCTTTTTTGAGAAGCCGGGCTGGAGCCAGGTCTTTTCCGATATGGCAAACACCGGAATTTACATCCTGGAGCCGGAAGTGCTCGACCTGATTCCGCCCGAAGGCCCCTATGATTTTGGCAAGCAGCTCTTCCCCAGGATGCTCGCCGAGGATCTGGGGCTGTATGGCTACGCGGCCGATGGCTATTGGTGCGACATCGGCGACAGCGAGATCTACCGCCAGGCGCATTTTGACGGGCTCGACGGCAAAATTCGGGGGCTTGGGCCTTTGATCGAAGAGGGGGCGCTCATCGAGGAGGGCGCCGAGATCGTGGAGCCGGTTTGGATCGGGCGCGGCGCCGAGATCGCCGCCGGGTCCACCGTCGGCCCCTATGCGGTGATTGGGCGCGGGGCGCGGGTGCGAAGCCGTGCTTCGGTCAAGCAGAGCGTGCTCTGGGACCACAGCCTGGCGGCCGAAAGCGCGGAGCTGCGCGGCTGCCTGGTTCTGGATGGGGCCTGCGCGCTGCGCGGGGCGCAGGCCTACCGGGGGGCGGTGCTGGGCAGCTCCGCGGTTCTTGGCGAAAACGCGGTTCTGCGGGACGGCGCTCTGGTCTGGCCGCGCAGCGAGGTGCCCGCCGGGGCGCGGGTAAACGGCCAGCTTCGCCCGGGCTTTGCAGGCCCCGTTTGGCTGGCCAGGGGGCTTTACGCGGGGGCCCTTTTGGAGCCCGAGCTGCTCGTTACCCTGGGGCGCGCGCTGGCTGCAGCGCTGCAGGGCCCCTGCTTTGCCCTTGGCACCGACGGAAGCGGCTCCGCCGGCATGGCGGCGCAGGCCCTTGCGGCCGGCCTTTCCTCCGGCGGACTCGCGCCCGCGCTGGCCGGGGAGGTCAGCCCGGCCGCGCTGCGCATGGCCCTTGAGGAGCAGGACGCGGCGGGCGCCGCCTATTGCGCGCTGCGCGAAGGGCGGCTCTGCGTCGACCTTTATGGCCCCGACGGGCTGGAGCTGCCGCTTTCTGCGCGGCGCAGCCTGCAAAGCGGCTTTTCGCGCCTGGAAGGCACGCCGCTTACGCTGGAGGAACTGCCAAAGGCCCTCCCGCTTTCTGGAATAACGGCGCTGCGGCTCATTCGCTTAACCCTTTTGGCCGATCTAAACCGCCAGCCCGGCCATGCGCGCATCGAAGCTCCAACAGGGCCCCTCTCGACCGAGGCCGCGCTGCTCTTTGAGCCGCAGGGGCTGATCGCAGCGCGCGTTTCCGAGGACGGGGAAGGCCTCCTCCTCAGCGACGAAGGCGGCTCCATGGTGGCGCCGGAGCAGCTTCCCCTGCTCTGGGCAGCCGTGGCGCACCATTTCACCCCAGGCGCGCCGATCCTTGGCTCCTGGGCCGATTCGATGGGCCTTGAAACGCTGGCAGAGGAATACGGCGTGGAGCTTAGGCGCTGCGCGCCGGGGCGCGGGCAGCTGATGGAGCTTTGCCGTGATCATCCCATCTATTTCGCGCTGTTCTTCGACGCCGTTGCGGCCCTGGCGCTGCTGTTGCGCGCCCTGGACGGCATGGGCCTGGAATTGCGCGCTCTGCTTAAAACCCTGCCCCAGACCTATCGCAGGGCCCGCCGCTTCCCCTGCCAGAACGCCCAGAAGGGGCGCGCGCTGCGCCTAGCCGCCGACCGCTTGCGGGGCACGAATTCACGCATGGAAAACGGCATCCTCGTTCGCCACGGGGCAAGAGGCTGGGCGCTGATCTCCCCGGAGGAAGACAGCGAGGAGTTCAGTGTGATCTGCGAGGCCATGAGCATGGAATTCGCGGATGAGCTGCTCGAGGACTACGGAAGGCTGGTGGATGAGAGCATCAAGGGATTTTAGAGGCACAAGCGGGGGAGCGACTCCCCCGCACCCCCTCAGGGGCAGCTTGCGGGTTATTTTTGCCTTGCGAAACGCTCTTTTAGGTTGTCATTTCCCTACGAAACCATCGCCTTCGGGCGGGATTTAATTTGGGCGAGGCGGTTTTAATTACGCAAACGAGCAGGAAACGTCCCCTAACGGGCTTTAGGACGCAGCCAAAGCAGAATCAATCACAATGAAGCTTTGCAGCCACGAAGGAACTGCTACGCCAAGGCAGGGCCGCGAGGATTCAACGCAGGGGCTCGAATAGCGGCCTCGGGGGCGGGTCCGGAGGCAAAGCCTCCGGGGGCGGCTGCGCAAGGGTTCAGGCCGAACCGTCAGGTTCGAGCCTGTGCCTTCGCAGCCGCCAGCCGCGCGGAGCGCGGCACCCGCCCCTTGGCGCGCGAGCGGAGCGAGCGCGCCAAGGGCCGCGAAGCGGCCCGTTCCCGCCGAGCGAAGCGAGGCGGTTCTGCCCGTAAAGGTCGATCGCGGGCAAACCCGCCGCAAGCGCGCCGACTTGCCAATGCACGCCACGCTTCGCTTTGGCGGGCGCAAGCTTCGTTATTCGCTCCTCTTCCCTGCGCTCCCTCCGCCCGTAAAGCTCTTTTAAGCTTTACGGGCGCCCTGCTATGACGAGATTGCGGATTGCGTGCGGAAGGGAGTTGCCAAATCGCTCGTCTTGGCGTATACTCATTAAAATAGGGTTTTTACGAGCAGTTTTCACCCAGCGCTCGCCTGCCGTTTGCCGGGAAATGACCTTCCCGTTTCTTCGCGCCAAGAAGGGGCTTGGTGCGGGGCTCAGGCACGCGAACGATGGAACCTCTTAGAGGGGCTGTTCGTCTAAATACGACTGAAAAGCCATGAATTTTATTAAAAAAGGAGGAGTTGTCACAAACAGGCCAAGCTTTTTTGTGCAACGCAAAAGCAAATATGAGTGAAAACGACCAGACCAACCGCCCAGGCAGAGGGCAGAGCAAGGGTGAGGGCCCAAAGGGCGACCAAACCCCCAAAAAGAAGGAGGGCGAAGCGCCCGCCAACAAGGCCCTAAAGGCCATCGCCGCCCTGGCGGGCAAGGCGCGCGGGCAGAAGGCCGAGGCAAAGCAGCCGCAGGCCGCCGCAAAACCCAAGGGCGAATCAGCGCCCAAGGCGGAGGAGCCTGGCGCTAAGCGGCCGCCTTCCACGCGGGGGGAGGCCTTAATTGCGCCCAAAGAAGGCCAAAAGCACCGCCCCGCGCAGAACCGCAACTCCGTAAAGGCCACCGTTCGCCAGCAGGCGCGCGAAGAAAACCCCACTTCATCCGCGCAGCCCCCGCAAACCCAAAGGCGCAGGGCCCCGCAGCGCCAGCCGGCCAAGCAAAAGGTGCCGGCACAGCAGCCAATCATGCCCGCCCCATCCACTTCCTCGCGCGGCAAGCTCAAGATCATCTTCCTTGGCGGCGTGGAGGAAATCGGCAAGAACATCACCGTGCTTGAGTTTGCCGACGACATCGTGATCGTGGATTGCGGCTCCATCTTCCCAAAGGAAGACCTGCTTGGCATCGATCTGGTCATCCCGGATGTGAGCTATCTGCAGCGCAACCGCGAAAAGATCCGCGGCATCTTGGTCACCCACGGGCATGAAGACCATATCGGCGCCATCCCTTACGTGGTTAAGATGCTGGGCGGCGTTGTGCCGATCTACGCAAGCTCCCTGACCCTGGCGCTCATCGAGATGAAGCTCAAGGAACATCGCGCCGCGCCGAACGCCGCCCTGCACGTGGTCGCCCCTGGCAGCCACGTCAACCTTGGCTCCACCCTGCAGGCGGATTTCATCCGCATGACGCATTCCATCACCGGCGCGCTGGCCATCGCGATCAGGACCCCCATGGGCCTGGTGGTCGCAACCGGGGACTTCAAGGTGGATTTAACCCCCGTGGACGGCGAGAGAATGGACCTTGCCAAGTTCGCCTCGCTTGGGCAAGACGGCGTTTTGGCGCTTTTGATGGATTCCACCAACGCGGAGCGCCCGGGCTTCACCATGAGCGAAAAGAGCGTCGGCGAAACCTTCGATGGGCTCTTTCCCCGGGCCGCGGGGCGCATCATCATCGCGATGTTCGCCTCGAACGTGCACAGGGTGCAGCAGGTCGTCGATTCGGCGGTGAAGTACGGGCGCAAGGTCTGCCTGACCGGCCGCTCGATGGTCAACGTTTCGGGCATCGCCCGGCAGCTTGGGGAGCTTCGCATCCCGCAGGGCGTCTTAATCGATATCGACGATCTGGACGACTTCGCAGATGATGAGGTCGTCGTCATCACCACCGGCAGCCAGGGCGAGCAAATGAGCGGACTGACGCGCATGGCCTTTTCAGAGCATCGCAAGCTCGACATTCGCCAGAGCGACATGGTGGTTTTATCGGCCCATCCAATCCCCGGCAACGAGCTCAGCGTTTCCCGCGTGGTCGACCAGCTCCTGCGCAAGGGCGCGAACGTGATCTACGAATCCCTTGCGGAAGTTCACGTTTCAGGCCATGCCTGCCAAGAGGAATTAAAGCTCATGCACGCGCTTTTGAAGCCGAAATTCTTCATCCCCGTGCACGGCGAATACCGCATGCTCTCGATCCACAAATCGCTGGCCATGGCCATGGGCACGCCGGAAGAAAACATCTACGTGCCAAAGCTTGGCGACTGCCTGGAGCTGAGCCGCGACAGCATGCAGCTCGGCGCGCCGGTGCCGGCAGGCGCCGTGCTGGTCGACGGCCTGGGCGTTGGCGACGTGGGCAACGTCGTTCTGCGCGACCGCAAGCATCTTTCGCAGGATGGCCTGATCATCGTGGTGGTCGGAATCGAAAGCACGACCAAGAACATCGTCTCGGGCCCCGAGATCATCACGCGCGGCTTCGTCTATGTGCGCGAGAACGAGGCGCTTGTAGACGAGGCGCAGGCCCGGGCGCAAAGCTGCATCGAAAGCTGCCTGGCAGAAAGCGAAAGGATCGACTGGTCGGGCCTCAAGAGCCGCCTGCGCGACGACATGCACGACTTTCTTTACCAAAAGACGAAGCGCAGCCCGATGATTCTGCCCGTCGTTCTTGAAACCTAAAAATAAGCACCGCGAATGAAAAGAGGGCAAGCATGAGCGTCTATGATTTAGCCCATTCCCTGGCGGCGGAACTCAAAAAGAGCCCGGAATACCTCGATTATATCCGCCTCAAGGAACTTGCCGAGCAAAGCGACACCCAAAAGGCGCTGCTCGACGAATATAAAAAGCTGCAGTTTCAGCTGCAGATTTCCATGGCGGGCGGCGGCTCGCCCAATCCAAGCGAAATGGAGCGCCTGCAGAAGATCAGCGCGGTTTTGCAGATGAGCCCGGAGGCAGGCCAGTATATGCTGGCCGAATTCCGCTTCCAGCGGCTGCTTGCAGACATTTACAAGATCCTCGGCGAGGCAGCCGGGGTCGATATGGATCTGCTCACCGGCAACTAAGCCAGGCGGATTCTCGTTTTAACGAAAGAAGGCCCAAAAGGCCGCAAAGCAATGTGGAAGGGGGCGTTCACCGATGCCCAGACGCGACGATTACGATTGGGCGGAGGGCGAGCCCAAAACGGCCTCTCTCGAAGAGAGCGAAGAGAAGGAGCGCCTTCGCTGGTACGAGATCCTCTGGTTTCCGCTCAGGCCCCTGCTCATCTTCGCCACGGCGCTGCTGATCGCTGCCGGCAGCGTCGTGAGCCTGTTTCTTTATAGCTATGAGCACTACGTGATGCCGGTCGATTCTGGCGATCTGCGCCCCGTCAAGCTCGTCATCAAGCGCGGCTCGTCGATTTCTTCCATCGCGGCGCAATTAAAAGAGGCTGACCTGATCCGCAACAAGGGCGTGTTCCAGTACCTTGCGGACTTTTCGGGCAAGGGCGGCAGGCTCAAGGCGGGGGAATATGAGCTGAACCGCTCGATGTCGGTCACAGAGATCATGGCGGCCCTGGAAGAGGGCAGCGGCACCCTGGAAGTGATGCAGTTCACCCTCTTCGAGGGCCTCACCATCGAGCAGATGGGCAAATCCCTGGTGGAGCAGGGCGTCTTTAAAGACGATCAGCGCTTCCGCGCGCTCTGCCGCAGCGGCGAAGCCTTCCGCGCGGAGTACCCCTTCGTGGATGAGCTCTTAAAAAGCGGCGTCGACGGGCGCTTTTATGCCCTGGAGGGCCTGCTCTTCCCCGATAAGTACGAGATCTACGTGGATTCGAGCGAAGAGGTGGTCATCGGCAAGCTGCTCAGCCGAATGAACCAAATCTACGGCGCCGGCTATGCGGCGCGCGCCGAGGAGCTTGGCATGAGCATGAACCAGATCATCACCCTCGCCTCCCTCATTCAAAAGGAGGGAAACCGAACGACCTTCGGGCGGGTTTCGGCCGTGTTCCACAATCGCCTGAGCGAAAAGATGGCCCTTGGTTCCGACGTGACCATCCACTACGCGCTCGGCATCAACGATTTGGTTCTGAGCCAATCGGATCTGGACACCGACTCCCCCTACAACACCTACACCCACAAGGGCCTGCCCATCGGCCCGATTTGCAACCCGGGGCAGGAAACCATCGAAGCCGCCCTCTATCCAGACGACGAAACCCTGGGCGAGAACTACCTCTACTTCACCCTCACCGACCCGGAAACCGGCGAGCTGGCCTTCTCAAAGACCCTCGCGGAGCATAATCAGGTCGTCGAAGAGTATCGGCCCCTTTGGGAGGAGTACGACAAAAAGCGCCGCGAGGCTGCTGCCTCCCAGACGTCGTGAGCGCGCCGGAGCTCCTCGCCCCGGCCGGCGGCCCGCGCCAGCTCGAAGCCGCGCTTCGCTTCGGGGCGGATGCCGTGTACCTCGGCGGCAAGCAGTTCGGCCTGCGCGCCTTCGCCGGCAATTTCAGCGAGGGCGAGCTCATTGCGGCCCTCGATCTTGCGCACAAGGCGGGCAAGAAGGCCTATGTGACCGTGAACGCCTTCCTCTACGAGCCGGATCTTGAGCCCTGCTCTAGATGGCTCAAGCGCCTTGGCGATTTGGGCGTCGACGCCGCCATCGTTTCAGACCCCGCAGCGGTTTTGCTCGCCCGGCGCGAGGCCCCCTCCCTGCCGCTTCATCTTTCTACCCAGGCCAATACGCTCAATTCCATCAGCGCCGGGCACTTTCATGCGCTCGGCGTTTCCCGCGTCGTCGCGGCCCGCGAGCTGAGCCTTGAAAACCTCAAAGCTTTGCGGCAAAACATCCCCAAAACGCTCGAAATCGAGAGCTTCGTGCACGGCGCCATGTGCGCGTCCTACTCGGGGCGCTGCGTGCTCTCAAACCACCTCGCCGGGCGGGACGCAAACCAGGGCGCCTGCGCCCAGCCCTGCCGCTGGAAGTACGCCTTGGTCGAAGAGAAGCGGCCCGGGCGGTTTTTGCCGGTGCTTGAGGATGAATCGGGCAGCTATATCTACTCGGCAGACGATCTTTGCATGCTGGAGCGGCTTGGCGACCTCATCGGTGCCGGCGTATCAAGCTTCAAGATCGAGGGGCGCATGAAGAGCGAGTACTACGTGGCGCTCACGGTTCTGGCCTACAGAAGGGCCCTCGACGCGGCCCTGGAGCACCCCGAGCGCCCCTTTGATCCAAGCCTTTTAAAGCTCGTGCACTATGCCAGCCACAGGCCTTTTTCGACGGGCTTTTATTATGGGAGCCCCAAAAGCCCGCCGGGCCAGGGCGGCTACGACCAGGGCGCCCAATACGTCGCGCGCGTTCTGGAGCGAGCTGCGGCGAGGGCCTGGTCGAGCAAAAGAACAAGTTCTCTTTGGGCGAAGAGCTGCTCCTGCTCTCGCCGGAGGGGCTTTTCCCCTTCCAGGCCACGGAAATGCGCGATGAAGGCGGCGAAGCGCTCGCCAGCGCGCCCCATCCGGAGCAGCGCCTTCATCTCCCCTTGCCCAAGAGCGCCCGCCCGGGCGATCTCATCCTGCGCGAAATGCAAAGCGAAGGAGAGCTTTTATGAAAACCATCGATTTAGGCGGCCTTTCCCTGCCGGTTCTTGGCCAGGGCAGCTGGTACATGGGCGACGACCCGGCCCTTGAGCCCTCCGAAACGGCTGCGCTGCGCCTGGGGCTTGAAAAGGGCCTGACTCTCGTTGACACCGCGGAAATGTACGGCTCCGGCCGTGCCGAGAGCCTGATCGGCCGGGCGCTTGAAGGCATCCCGCGCGAGAGCTATCTCCTCTGCTCCAAGGTTTACCCGCACAACGCGGGCCGCGCGCAGATCTTCAAGAGCTGTGACGCCTCCTTAAAGCGCCTGAAGACCGACTTTTTAGACCTTTACCTCCTCCACTGGCGCGGCTCCATCCCGCTGGAAGAAACCATCGAGTGCATGGAAGAGCTCGCCCGGCGCGGCAAGATCCGCCGCTGGGGCGTTTCGAATTTCGATCTGGACGACATGCAGGAGCTGCTTTCCATCCCGGGCGGGGAGCGCTGCGCGGCAAACCAGATCCTCTATCACCTGGGCTCCCGCGGCGTGGAGTACGATCTCCTCCCCTATTTGCGCAAAAACGGCATCGCCGCCATGGCCTATTGCCCGCTGGCCCAGGCGGGCAGCCTGCGCCGGGGGCTCGTGCTCAACCCA
>JAITTC010000211.1 GCA_031287285.1 Christensenellaceae bacterium | reverse complement strand
CAGCGCGCAGGAATTCTTAAACGCGATCGCGGCGAAGCTCTAGGCGCGAGCGCGGCCATCATAGAAGCGCGGAAGGGTTCCTTCCGCGCTTCTTTCTGCGCTCCTGCTCGTGGGACTTGGTCATCCCAGGCGGAGCCCTCCATTTATGCCTAGAGCGACGGGAACAGCCCTTCCCCGCACCCACGAGCTATCGGGTTGAAACCAGCCCCTTCTCGATTTCGCTTGGGAAGCCCACGCGCTCTGGCTGCAGCTTCACGGGCCGAAGGGCCGGCTGCGCTAGGGCGAGCCCGCAAGGCCCGAGCGGCAGCCGGTTTGGCTTCTCCATCCCGTCGCCCTGGGCCGCTCTGCTCCTCTGCCGCCGTCTTCCACGCAGCGTGCCCTCAGCCTGCGATCGAGCGAATTTACCGCTTATGGCAGGGCTCTTCCTGCTTTGGCCGGGCGCCGCCCGGCTGCTTCTGCGGCGCGTTGCAAAAAGGGCGGCCGAACCCCAAATCCACAATGCCCTCGGTTAAGCCGGGGGCGTTTGCTTGCCAAAACCGTCGCGAATCGGCTATGCTGGTCCAAATCCATGCTCACATAAAGGAGGCGCTGCCCTTGCAGCCCATTAACTTCCTCTTGTTTCAAGACTTTGAAACCCTCGATGCCTTCGGCCCCGCCGAAATTCTGGGCAGCTGCGAGGAATTTGAGCTCCGCTTCTATTCGGTGGGCGGCGCGGCTATTCGAAGCGCGCAGGGCGTCGTGGTTCAAACCCAGCCCCTTTTCGCGATCGACGAGGGCGGCGTCTTGCTCGTTCCAGGCGGCAGGGGCACTCGCGCGCTCGTCCGCGACGAGACCTTTTTGCAAACCCTTCGCGCTCTCGCGGCGGCCGCCCCCTTCGTGCTGGCGGTCTGCACGGGCTCCGCGCTGCTGGCCAAGGCCGGGCTGCTCAGCGGCAGGCGCGCCACCTCGAATAAGCGGGCCTTTGATTGGGCGGCCTCGCAGGATCCCGGCGCTTTGTGGCAAAGACGCGCCCGCTGGATGGCGGACGGCAAATTCTACAGTTCCTCGGGCGTTTCAGCCGGAATGGACATGGCCCTCGGCTTCATAGCGGATCGCCTTGGCCGAGAGCGCGCGCAGGCGCTTGCCGCGGCCATCGAATATCTCTGGAACGAAGACCGCGATTTCGACCCCTTTTCGGGCTGAATCGCCCCTGTTTTCCCTCCCCCAAGCGCCAGGCGCGCCCGGGTGCTGCCGGCGCCGGCTTTTGCGGCGCCACCTGGCCGTGCCGCGCCCTAAGTCAGGCGAAAACGACACGGCCCTCGCCCAGCCGCCTGCCCTTTTCGCGGCTGCTTTAGTCTCCGCGCCCAAAGGATCATGCCAATGCCGGCCGCAAAAAGCGGCGGCTAGGCGCGCTTCCCGCGCCCGCGTTCAAAAAAACGAGTTTGGCGCCTCATTCCTTCGAATGCGCCCTCTTTACGCCATGGCGGCATGGCCCCGCTATGAAAACGCTAAAGCTTTCCCACCTTTCTTCGCGATTCTTTTACATGCCAGAGCGCGTGCGCGCTGGTATTTTGTCGTCAGCTCCTGTATACTTCCCGTTGGCGGCCCGGAAGGGCGCGGAAAAGAAGCACGAAAGAAGGCGTTTTCGCTCATGTCAGAATCGACGGGCCCCGTTTCAGAGAAAGGCCAAAATCACATCACCTTGGCGATGGTGTTTCTATATTTTATCGTTTGGGGCTCCCAATTCCTAAGCAGCAACTTCCTGCCCATCTACATCAGCTCCCTGCCCTTCGCCACCAGCGCCACCGTAGGCCTGGCCACGGCCCTGGGCTCGCTGATCACCGCCGTGATGCAGCCCGTCTGGGGCATCATCGCGGACCACGCTAAAACGAAAAACTCCATATTGAGGCTGGCTCTTCTGGGCGTTTCGGCCACCATCTGGCTGTTCATCCTGCCCCAGCACACATCCTTGCTCACCCTGCTGCTCTCGATCGCGGCGCTTTACCTCTTCCTGCTGGCGCCCCAGTCCCTGACAGACACCATCGTGGTCGAAAATATGCCGCGCGTACGGCTGCGCTTTGGCGCGATCAAGTGCTTTTCATCGGGCGGCGCGGCGTGCATGGCTATCATCGTGAGCTGCATCCGGGATATCGACACCAAGACCGCGTTCATGCTGATGTCTGGCGTGGCGCTGCTCGCGCTGGTGCCGCTGTTTTTCATGCCGCCCACGAAGGGCCACGCGCACGGGGACGAGGCCTCAAAAAAGGTGGGTTTAAGGGAGGTGCTCCAAAATAAGCGCCTTTTGCTGCTGCTCAGCTTCGGCGTCTGCCACTTCACTTCCGTCAGCTGCCTCAACACCTTCCTGGGTGTGTATTACGCGACCTCCGCCGGGCTGAATGCGGGCATCGGCATGTACAGCCTGCTCTCTGCCATCTCCATCACGCTCGAAGCCACGCTCATGCTGGTCGGCGCTAAGTTCTTTAACCGCCTGAATGTGTACACCGTCTTCCTCCTGGCGCCGCTGGCCGGGCTTT
>JAITTC010000197.1 GCA_031287285.1 Christensenellaceae bacterium | reverse complement strand
TGCATGAGCGGGTCGTCCTGGCCTTTGAGCAGATGCTCGCGGCGCACGAGGGCAGCGCGACGCTGCTGCTCGTGGGGCATCATTCCACGCTGCGCTCCATCGTTGCCTATTGCCTAGGCCTTGGCGCGGAGGGCGCGCGGAGCTTTCGCTGCATGCCGGGCAGCCTTGGGCTAATCGAGATCGTGGACGGCATTCCGACCCTATGCAGATGGAATGCCTGAAGGAGGAAGCCATGCGCTTGAGGGGAACCGAGCTCTTCGTCGACCTGGGCGCCATCGAGCATAACGCGAAGGCGCTGATCGCGGCCACGCAAACGCCGCTGATGGCGGTGGTGAAGGGGAATGCCTATGGCCACGGCGCGCTGCAGGCGGCGAGGGCCGCGCTTCGCGCGGGCGCAAAGGCGCTGGGCGTGGCCTTGGTCGAAGAGGGGCTGGAGCTTCGCGAGGGCGGCGTGAGCGCGCCGATTCTGGTGCTGGGCCAGAGCCTTGAGAGGGGCCTTTATGAGGGAGCGAAGGCCGATTTAAGCCTTTGCCTTTCAAACATCGAAAGCGTAAGGGCCTTGGCCTCTGCGGCGAAGGCGCTGCGGGTTTCACCCAAGGCGCAGCTGAAGATCGACAGCGGCATGGGCCGCATAGGCTTTCGATCGGCCGGCGAGGCCGTTTTGGCCTATGAGGAAGCGATCAAAGGCGGCATCACGGTCGAAGCCGTGTTCACCCACCTTGCCACGGCCGACATGCCGGGCGGCGGCGCCTATTTGCGCGAGCAGAAGGCGCGCTTTGAAGGCGTGCTGCTGGCGCTGCACCGCGCGGGCTTTTCGGGCGCCGCGCACGCGGCTAACAGCGCGGCAGCCATCCTCTACCCCGAGGTTCGCTACGACATGGTTCGCCCCGGCATCGCCCTGTATGGCGGCTACTTTGGTGCAAAAGCCGAGGATTTTAGCCTGCGCCCGGCACTGACCTGGAAGGCGCCGGTCGTTGAGATCAAGCGGGTGGAAGCTGGCGAGAGCCTCAGCTACGGCAGGCGCTATATCGCCCAGGAAGTGAGGCTGGTCGCGACCTTGCCCGTGGGCTATGCGGACGGCTACCGCAGGGGCATGTTCGGCCGCGCCGAGGTGCTGATCAAGGGGCGCCGCGCGCCCGTGCTGGGTACGATCTGCATGGATCAGATCTTGGTCGATCTGAGCGAAATACCGGGCGTGGAGCTTGGCGACGAAGCCGTTTTGCTGGGCGCGCAGGGCAAGGAGCGCATCAGCGGCGCGGAAATGGCCGGATGGGCCGGCGAAACCATCGACTATGAGATTTTTACCGGGATCTCGGCGCGGGTGCCGAGGGTCTATGAATAAGGCGGGGCTGCGCCGCGAGCTTGCGAAGCGGCGGGGCGCGATTCCAGGCCGGTCGCTGCTCGATGCGCGCATTGCGGAGCACATTTTGAGCCTGCCCGCCTATCGCGCGGCTAAAACCGTGATGGCTTACGCCGCGATTCGATCGGAACCCTCGCTTTTCGCGATTTTTGAGGCCTGCTTTAAAGCCGGAAAGCGGCTGGTTTTGCCGGCGCTTCGCGGCGGCCGCATGGAGGCCTTAGAGCATGCGCCAGACTCTGCGCTGGCGGAGGGCGCATTCCATGTGCCCGAGCCGCGGGGGAGGGTGATTCCTCCGGGCGAAATCGACCTCATCCTATGCCCGGGCCTGGGCTTTGGCAGGGACGGCGCTAGGCTCGGCTATGGCAGGGGCTGCTACGACCGTTTTCTGTCTGAAACGAGGGCCTTGCGCGCCGGCGTTTGCTACGGAGCCTGCCTGCTGGGCGCGGGCGAGATTCCCGTCGAGGAATGGGACAGGCCCATGGATTTCCTCGTCACCGAGGATGGCGCGAGTCCTCGCGCGGAAAGGAAGCGTTTATGAAGGATTTTTGGCGTTATACGGCGGGGGTTTTTCTTGGCATGGCGGCGGTTTCGCTGATCGCGCTATTTTTGAGCCTGGCTACCTTTGATGAGGGCCTTTGGCTTTGGCTGCGGGTGGCGCTTTCGGCCCTTCTTTTATTGGCCGGGCTGTATTTTGGCCTGTATTTTGGCGTGCTTCGCGGCCGGAAAGACAAGATGTATGAGATCAGCATGGAAAAGCAGCGCGAGGCGCGCGGCGTGGAACCGACCGAGGAGGAAAAGGGCCGCTATTTCAGCGTGAAAAAGGGGATTTTAGGGGCCTTTATCGCGGCCGCCCCGGGCTTTTTGCTGGCTGTGCTGGTGAGCGCGCTCAGCCTTGCCGGGGCTGACGTGACGATGATCGAAGCCTCGCTGCGCCTTGGGATGGGCTTGTATTTGGGCCTTGCGGAGTTCGTGATGCCCGGCCTTTTGCCCCATATCTTCGTGCCGCTGACCCTGCTCTTGCCGGCCGCCTTCGCGCTGGGCTATTTGGACGGCCCGAATCAGTATGCCAAGATGATGAAGCAAATCGAGCAAGGGAAGCGCCGCAGGCGCCGCCGCAGGCGCCGCGTGCCAAACGAGGAAGGGTAAGAGGCCCACATGGGCGTGCGAGGGCAACCGCATTTCTCCTTCGTCATTGCGAGGAGCGTAAGCGACGTGGCAATCCAGCAGATACACGGAAAGGCTTCTTGAAAAAGGAGGACGCTGGATTGCTTCGCTGCCGCTCGCAATGACGAAGGAAGAGGGTCGGTGACGGAGAAAGAGGGCTGGTGACGAGGAAAAGGCCGTGCTCCCTTCGTCATTGCGAGAAGCGTAAGCGACGAAGCAATCCAGAGGAGCCTTAGGAAAGGGCATGCCTGCGCAAAAAGGAGGCCACTGGATCGCTTCGCCGTCATTGCGAGGAGCGTAAACGACGAAGCAATCGCAATGACGAGGGAAGGAAGCTGGTGACGGAGGAAGAGGGCCGGTGGCGAAAAAAGACCACGCTTTCGCTTTCGTCATTGCGAGGAGCATAAGCGACGAAGCAATCCAGCAGATACGTGGAAAGGCTTCTTGAAAAAGGAGGACGCTGGATTGCTTCGTTGCCACTCGCAATGACGGGAGAAGAAGGGTGACGGCGAGGAAAAGGCCGTGCTCCCCTCGTCATTGCGAGGAGCATAAGCGACGAAGCAATCCAGCAGATACGCGGAAAGGCTTTTTCGAAAAGGAGGACGCTGGATTGCTTCGCTGCCACTCGCAATGACGAGGGAAGAGGGCCGGTGACGGAGAAAGAGAGCTGGTGACGAGGAAAAGGCCGTGCTTCGCTTTCGCCATGGCGAGGAGCGTAAACGACGAAGCGATCCAGAGGGGCCTCGGGAAAGGGAAGGGCATGCCTGAGCGAAAAGGAGGACGCTGGATTGCTTCGCTGCCGCTCGCAATGGCGGGAGAAGAGGGTCGGTGACGGAGAAAGAGGGCTGGTGACGAGGAAAAGGCCGTGCTCCCTCGTCATTGCGAGGAGCGTATGCGACGTGGCAATCCAGCAGATACGCGGAAAGGCTTCTTGAAAAAGGAGGACGCTGGATTGCTTCGTTGCCACTCGCAATGACGGGAGAAGAGGGGTGACGGCGAGGAAAAGGTCGCGCTTCCGCTTCGTCATTGCGAGAAGCGTAAGTGACGAAGCAATCGCAATGACGGAGGAAAGGCTGTGCCTGCGGATGGCTGGAGCCGTTCCCCCATGCGAGTAAGGCGGGTTAACGCCGATGCCTGGAATCATTGAGCGGCAAAACGCCGCGGAAGGAGCGAACGGGTTTGAAAACGCTGATCGTCTTCTACTCTAAGACCGGCAACACGAGGAAATTGGCCGAAAGGGCGCAGAAAGCGCTTGCCTGCGAGCTGGATGAGATTCACTTCGATGAAAAGGCGCATGAAATCAGCACAGAGCTCGATCCTGCAGGCTTCGAGCGGGTGATTTTGATGTGCCCCGTCTGGGCCTTTAACCTGCCGGAGCCCATGACGCTGTATCTGAAGCGCTTCGGCCCTGGAATTCAGACCTATCGGCTGGCAGTGACCTGCGGGAGGCTCGGCCTGCGCGGCTGCGTTTCGGGCTGCAAGCGGCTTTTGGGCAAAGCGCCTGAAATCGCGGTCAAGATTCGGTCTAAGGCGATTCAAAGCGGTGAATACGGTATAGACGGAATTCTGGGCTAGGGGATGGCCCAAAAAGAAGCGGCGCGAAGGGTTTTCGCGCCGCTTTTGGCTTGAGTTCGCTCGGCTTGCCTTGTGCTTTTGGGGCTAGTCATGGTTCACGCGGCTGGTGATGCGCAGGCGCACCATGGCACGGGCCGGCATGGTTCTTGCCATGTGGTGTTCCTGGATGCTCTGGGCAAAACGCCCGAAATTGCGGCCAAGATTCGGTCTAAGGCGATTCAAAGCGGTGAATATGGCATAGACGAGATCGTGGGCTAGGGAATGGCCCAAAAAGAAGCGGCGCGAAGGGTTTTCGCGCCGCTTTTGGCTTGAGTTCGCTCGGCTTACCCTGTGCTTTTGGGCTAATCGTGGTTCACGCGGCTGGTGATGCGCAGGCGCACCATGGCACGGGCCAGCATGGTCCTTGCCATGTGGTATTCCTGGATGCTCTTCTGCTGGCGAAGGGACTCGTTTGCCACGCGAATGGCTTCGCGCGCCCTGGCCGCGTCGATGTTTTCGGCCCACTCGGCGGTTTGCAGCAGCACGTCAATTTCGTCTTGCAAGACGGTGGCAAAGCCCGAGGAAACCGCGGCCTCATGCCAGGTTCCATCCTTGCGCTGAATGCGCAAGAGGCCTTCGACCATCGAGACGACCATCGGCTGATGGCCGGGGAGGATGCCGATCTGGCCGTCCTCCGCCTCGATGATGATCTGCTTTGCGTCGTCGTCGAAGAAGCTGTGCTTCGGCGTTAAAACCGTTAGATGAAAGGTGCCGGGCATGCTAATTGCCCTCCCGCATCTTCGCTGCCTTTTCCTTGGCTTCGCTTAAATCCCCGACCATGAAGAAGGCGTTTTCGGGCAGATCATCGACCTCGCCGTCGACGATGGCCTTGAAGGAGGCGATGGTGTCTTCCACCTTCACATAGCGGCCTGGGATGCCCGAAAAGATCTCTGCGGTGAACATGGGCTGGGAAAGAAAGCGCTGAATGCGCCTGGCGCGGTGCACGGTTAGGCGGTCTTCCTCCGAGAGTTCGTCCATGCCTAAAATCGCGATGATGTCTTGCAATTCGCGATAGCGCTGCAGGGCTTCCTGCACCCGCAGGGCGACGGAGTAATGCGCCTGCCCGACGATCATGGGGTCAAGGATGCGGGAACTCGAGTCGAGCGGGCTGACCGCCGGGTAGATGCCCATTTCGGCAACCTGGCGCGAGAGAACCGTGGTGGCGTCGAGGTGGGCGAAGATCGCGGCCGGGGCAGGGTCAGTCAGATCGTCGGCAGGGACGTAGATGGCCTGCACCGA
>JAITTC010000162.1 GCA_031287285.1 Christensenellaceae bacterium | reverse complement strand
GACGCCGCCCTTGTGCCAGCCGTGCTCGTCGTCGCCGATGAGGTAGCGGTTGGGATCCGCCGAAAGGGTGGTCTTGCCCGTGCCCGAAAGGCCGAAGAACAGGGCCACGTCGCCATCCTTGCCCATGTTGGCCGAGCAGTGCATGGGAAAGACGCCCTGGCTGGGCAGAAGGTAGTTCATGATGCCGAACACCGACTTTTTGATCTCGCCGGCATACTGCGAGCCCGCGATGATGACCTCGTTTTTGACGAAATTGACCAAGATTGCGGCCTCTGAGTGGGTATTGTCAAGCTCCGGGATGCACTTAAAGCCGGGCGCTGCGATGATGGTGAAATCGGCCTTAAAATCAGCGATTTCGGCCTCGGTTTCGGGGCGGAGCAAGAGCTGATGAATGAAGAGATTCTCGGATGCAAACTCGTTGACCACGCGGATCTTCTTCTGGTAGGCCTTATCGGCATTGGCATAGCCATCAAACACGAAAAGCTCCCGGTTTTGCAGGTAGGCCATCATGCGATTGTAGATGAAGTCGTAGTTTTCTTGGCTCATGGGGCGGTTCACCGCGCCCCAGGCGATCTCGTCGTGCACCGACGGGGCGTCGATCACATAGCGGTCGTCGGGCGAGCGGCCGGTGTATTTGCCGGTTTTAACGACCAAAGCACCGGTTTTTGAAAGGATGCCCTCCCCCCGATCGAGCGCGCGCTCGACCAATGCGGGCACCGGCATGTTGTGGTGCACGGCCGTGGGATTTAAGATGCCAAGATACTCCAGATTTAGTTCCGCCATTGAATAATCCTCCTTCAAGATCTAAGAATTGCATTTTCTCGCGGCTCATGCTTCATAAGCCGCGGCCTTTCATCGCAAGGAACGCATCGCATTTTTATGCAATATGCGCCCAAACTCCGCAGAAAACGGCGAAAGACTCAGCGCTTCCCACTTTTTCAAATACGACGGGCAAGCTCTTCCCTCCTGCAGAAATCCGGCGTTTTACAGAAATTCAACATCTGCCGCGGCCTCATTAAGGCTGGAGCATCTCGCGAATGGCGTCGTCGCGAAGGCTGCCGCTTGAATCCGCGGGCAATTCCAGCATCACCAGGGCCAATCGGTCGTAATCGCCGCCGCTTACATAGGCCGTAAGCCATGAAAGCTCCCTCTTTTTGCTCTGCCCTACCTGGGCGGTGCCGGTCTTGCCGCGCAGATCGAGGCCCGAAATGGCGGCGCCGCGAGCGGAACCGGTTTGAAAGACCTCCTTGAGCATGGGGCTGATCTGCCCCAGCGCCTTCTCGCTCAAGATGCCCTCCTTCCAAATTTCGCTGTCAATGCTTTCTGCGGCCTCGTAGCTTACGCCGTCAAGCCGTCTCAATGCCTTGACCAATCTTGGCCGCATGATGTTCCCCCCGCCCGCGAAGGCGCCAAAGGAATAGGCCATCTGCAGGGGCGTGAGTGCCCACTGCCCCTGGCCGTAGCCGGTATCGGCCAGTAGGCGCAGGTTTTCCTTATCGGCCCCCTCGTTTACGAAGCGGGCCGTAGCCACGGGAATTTGGCAGGGGATCGCCTCCGCAAAGCCGCAGCCTTCGAGGAAGGATTGCAGCCCTGACCACTTCGCCAGCAGCGCGAGGTAGGCAAAATAGATATTATCGGACTTGGCGATGGCATTCATCATGTTTACGGGGCCCGAATAGTCGCTCGCGCGGGTGATCGGCGGCCAAACCCAGTTTCCGAAGGATTTTGGCGTCCACTGCCTGTTCTCTATGATGCCCGGGAACTCGTCGCTTACGCCCACGAGCTTTTCGTCAAGCGCCATCGCGGCGATGAACGGCTTGATGACGGAACCCGGCGCATAGAGTCCCTGCGTCGCCCTGTTGAGCAGCGGCGCGCCGCTTTCGTCGTTGATATACTCGCTTTGTGCCTTTCTTGTGGCTTCATCGGGCGCGTAGGCGAAGCAATTGGGGTCAAAGCCCGGGCTTGAAGCAAGCGCCAGAAGGTCGCCGGTTTTGGGGTCGAGCGAAACGATCACGCCGGGGAAATCGGCAGAGCTCAACAGCTCTTCGGCTCGCCTTTGCAGATCCACATCGATGCTGATCTCTAAATCGAGCCCGTCCTGCGCGGGCAAGGTGAATACGCAGGCCTTTTTTACGCCGTTTTGGTCATAAATATCCAGCGATTTGCCATCCACACCGCGCAGATCCTCTTCGTAGGCTGCTTCAAGGCCCGATCGGCCGATGAGTAAGTCCACGGCATACAGCCCGGAGGACGCGTCCATCTCCTCCTTGGTCACCGGCGAAACATAGCCCAGCACATGGCTCAGCAGCTTGCCCTGCGGGTAATAGCGAATGGGCAGCGTAGAGCTTTCGTCGATCGTGACGCCCGGGATCGCCAGAAGCTCGGCTCTCAATTGATCGCCGAGGGTGCCCGGCGCATAACCGCGCAGCGAGAAGGCCTCCCCCGGCCTGCCCGCGTGCGCATCGATCGCGTTTTCTACGGCGGATTCGCTAAGGCCCAACAGATCCGCAAGCTTTTTGATGCTTTCAGCCCTTTTTTCTTCGCTTTCCATCAGCGCGGGGCGCAGATTAACGCTCGTGGCGTAGCTATTGATCGCGTAAAGCGTCTTGTCGCTGCCAAGAATCTCTCCGCGCTTTTGCGGAATCGTGCTCAGGCGCACGGTATCGCCGGCTTCGAGATCCTCAAAGAGGTTCGAGGGCTGCCAATCCAGCAAAAAACTCCGCGCGGCCCTGTCATATTCAAGGGTAAAGCTGATATTTTGCGCAAACTCGCCCAGCACCTCACTGGCATAGCGCAAGATCGCCCTCTGCTTGTGGATCGTCCCCTTCGAGCTCAAATCCAAGAACTCAAGGCGAATCCCCCTAAGATCCAGAGCGTCGAAGATGCTTTGGTGCTTTTCTACAAAGGCCGAAAGTGCCACGCGGCGCTGCGCACCCGGCGTTAAAAGCGCGTAGGCAGCGCCAAAATCCCTCTTTTCAAGCCTCTCTATATAGGCGGAGATCGTTTCTTCCGGGCCGGATTTTGACGGGGCAAAGGCATCCGCAAGAAAAAAAGAAGAACCGTCTTCGCAAGCGCAGAGCAGCAGGCAAATCCCCAAGAAAAGGGCAAAAAAACGCGGCAAACGCCCCCGAATGGGCTTCATCCTGCCACCCCCTTTCTGCAAAATCAGACCACGGTTTGTAGTATAGCACAGTCGCAGGACTTTCACAAAATAGACTTGAGTCCGTGGAAGCGCTTCGCCGCAAATGGAGCACGCCGCGCCTGGCTTCCATGGCCGGCGTAAAGCCCATGGGGATCTTACATTAAGAAAGCCGCGCAAAAAACAGGAACCGGCCCATGAAGCCCCATAGCTGCGCTGCAAAGCGGCGCTCATCGCCATAGTCGAGCTTGCCTTTGGGGCGATCCTTTGGTAAAATAATAAAAGTGCTTCAAAAACGATGCTTCAAGGGGGGATCATCATGCTGCGCGTTGCTGTGGATGCCCTGGGGGGCGATCATGCCCCGGAAAGCGTGGTCGGCGGCTGCCTTTTGGCGCTCGAAAAGGATTCCGAGCTGCAAATCGCGCTATGTGGGCCTGCCGAGAGATTAAAGACCCTGTTAAGCGGCAAAGCCTACGATTCCGCGCGCTTGAAGATCATCGAAGCGCCGGATTTCATCTCAAACCACGATAGCCCGACCCTTGCCATCCGCAGGAAGCTGAATTCTTCCATGGTCGTGGCGATGGATTTGCTTAAAAAAGGCGAGGCTGAGGCCTTCATTTCGGCCGGCTCCACCGGCGCGATCCTCGCCGGGGGCGTCTTTCGCGTGGGGCGCATCAAGGGCATCGAACGGCCTGCGATCGGCGCGATTCTGCCCACCTTAGAGGGCACGCCGGTCATGCTGATCGACTCCGGCGCCAACGCGGACGCAAAGCCCGAATATCTTTCGCAGTTCGCCCTGATGGGATCGAGCTACATGCGCGGGGTGCTTGGCGTCAAAGGCCCAAGGGTCGGCCTCTTAAATGTCGGGGCCGAGAGCGAAAAAGGCAACGAGCTCACAAAATCGGCCTTTCCATTGCTCGAAGGCGCGCCGATCGACTTCTATGGCAACATCGAGGCCAGGGACGCGCTCAGCGGCGAGGTGCAAGTTATCGTAGCCGACGGTTTTTCGGGCAATATATTCTTAAAGTCGGTCGAAGGGACGGTTTCGCTGCTCTTCACGCTGCTGAAGGGCGCGATGAACGAAGGGGTTTTGGCAAAGCTCGGCGGAGCTCTCGTCTATCCAAAGCTCAAGGCGATGAAAAAGCGCCTCGATTATGAGGAATATGGCGGCGCTGCCCTGCTTGGCGTAAACGGCGTGATGATCAAGGCGCATGGCTCCTCGAGCGCCTCCGCCTTCTCGCAGGCGATCCTGCAGGGCGCAAGCTGCGCAAGGGCTGGCGTCGTCAGGGCAATCGAAGAGCAGCTCCACTTAGCGCTTCAAGGGTAGTCGACTATTTTTAGGAGGAATCATCCATGTTCGAAAAGGTGCAGGCCATCATCGCGGATCAGCTTGGGATCGACCCCGCGAAAATCACCCCCCAAACCCATCTCATCAACGACCTGAAAGCCGATTCCCTCGACGTCGTGGCGCTGGTCATGGATCTTGAGCAGGAATACGGAATCGAGATCCCCGATGAAGAACTCCTCGAGATGCAGACCGTGCAGAGCATTCTGGACTTCATCGACAAGCACGAAAACGATTAAGTGGTTTGGGAGATACGCTGCAAAAAATGAGTGAGCTCGAAAAGATCATCGGCTATGCCTTTCACGACGGGTCCCTTTTAGAGTTAGCCCTCACCCACCCATCCCTGGCCAGGGATGGGTGGGTGAGCAACCAGCGGCTGGAGTTCCTGGGCGACGCCGTTCTGCAGCTTTGCGTGAGCGCGCGGCTCTACGCGCAGCACCAAGACATGCACGAAGGCTGGCTCAGCCGCAAGCGAGCTTTGATCGTGCAAGAGCAATCCCTGCGCCAGGCCGCCGAAAGCATCGGCCTTGGCGGCTATTTGCTCATGGGCCCCGGCGAAGAGAGCACCGGCGGGCGCGATAAGCCCTCG
This sequence comes from Christensenellaceae bacterium, assembly GCA_031287285.1. Lineage (GTDB taxonomy): Bacteria > Bacillota > Clostridia > Christensenellales > UBA1750 > JAITGM01. The sequence continues at coordinate 236 of JAITTC010000162.1, read as the reverse complement.
ATTCTGGCAGACGCTGTTGAAGCCTTGCTCGGCGCTATCTATTTAGACGGCGGCTTGCCAGCCGCCGAGCGCTTCGTCGCCGCCTTTGTTCTAAGCCTTGAAAGCCCGCCCGAAACCCGGGACTACAAGACCGACTTTCAGGAGCTTTCCCAGCGGGAAAGCGGCATCACGCCGGTTTATCGCATCGCCCGCGAAGAAGGTCCGCCGCACGAGCGCACCTTCACCGCGCAGGTTTT
>JAITTC010000098.1 GCA_031287285.1 Christensenellaceae bacterium | reverse complement strand
TGACAGCACTGCTCGCAATCGCTCGCCCACGATCGCTTTGATGGCCGAAGCAAGTCGCTTCCACCGAAAGCCTCAGCTCGCCCATTCGTCCGAAGGAACCCGAAAGCCCCCTGCGAAGGCATGAAATCACGCCACCCGCACCGCTACCAAGGAGGAGTGCCCTGTGACAGCACTGCTCGCAATCGCTCGCCCACGATCGCTTTGATGGCCGAAGCGAGTGGCTTTCACCGAAAGCCTCAGCTCGCCCATTCGGGTAAAGGAACCCGAAAGCCCCCCGTGAAGGCACGAAATCACGCCACCCTCGCCGCCACCACGGAAGAGTGCCCTGTGACAGCACCGCTCGCAATCGCTCGCCCACGATCGCTTTGATGGCCTAAGCGAGTGGCTTTCACCGAAAGCCTCACCTCGCTCATTCGACCCAAGGAAGCCAAAAGTCCTCTAACAAAGGCGCAAAACAACGCCACCCTCACCGTCCCCAAGGAGGAGTGCCCTGCTCTGACAGCACCGCTCGCAATCGCCGCCCACGATCGTTTTGGCGGCCCTTCCAGGGGCACGCGGAGGGCCGCTTGACGCGCCGCGACGGCTGCCTGGTCTGGCTTTCGCTCGTCGAAGGCCTGGGGTTCGTGCGCACCCGCGCCCTGCTCGATCATTTCAGCGGCGCGGAGGGGGTCTGGGCCGCCGAGCCCGCCCAACTGGCCGAGGTCGTGGGGCCAAATCTGGCGGAAAGGATGCGCGCCGCGCGCGACCCCGCAAAAATCAACGACTACGTTTCCTCCATCTTAAAGCGCGGCATCCGCATCCTAACGCTCGAGAGCGAGGGCTACCCGGCGCTTTTGGCGGAAACTCCGGACGCCCCTTACGTCCTCTACGCCGTGGGCGAGCTTTCATTGGCCCAGCGCCCCTGCGCGGCCATCGTGGGCTCGCGGAGCTGCTCGAGCTACGGCGCGCGCGTGGCTTCCGAGTTCGCCGCGGCCGTCGCGGGGGCCGGAGGGGTCGTGGTGTCGGGCCTTGCGCTCGGCATCGACACGGCTGCCCACCGCGCGGCGCTGCAGAGCGGCGGCGGCACCATCGCGGTGCTGGGCAATGGCATCGAGCGCTTCTATCCGCCTGAAAACGAGGTTCTGCAGCGCGAAATCGCCCAAAAAGGGCTGCTTCTTTCGGAATACCCGCCACATTTCCCCGTGCGGCGCTGGCAATTCCCCGTGCGCAACCGCATCATCGCGGGGCTAAGTCGCGCCGTGCTGCTGCCCGAGGCCGGCGAGAATTCGGGCGCGCTCTCCACCGCCGAAAGCGCCATGGAATACGGCCGCGAGTGCTTCACCGTGCCGGGGCAGATCTTTTCGCCCTATTCCTTCGAAACGAATCGACTGCTCAAAACCAGCGCGCAGGTGGCGCTTGAGCCCTCGGATCTCTTCCCCGCGCTGGGGCTTGCCCAAAGCCCAAAAAACGCTGAAAAAACGCCGAAAACGCGCCAAAAATCCCCCGCGCTTTCGAAGGAGGAACAGCTCGTCTACGACGCGCTTTGCGCCCAGGCCCTTTCATTTGACGAACTGGCCGAAATCAGCGCCCTGGAGCTTTCTGCTTTAAATTCACTCTTGACAATGATGGAGATGAAGGGAATAATAATCAGGATGCCGGGCAGAAACTACGAATTGAACGCTTAGGCCTTCATGCAAGGCATAAATATTTACGAATTTCAGGAGGATTCTTTAGTGGCGGGAGCTCCTTATAAGCTGGTGATCGTAGAATCGCCGGCAAAAGCAAAGACCATCGGCAAGTTCCTTGGGCGCGGTTACCGCGTGGAGGCAAGCCAGGGCCATGTGCGCGATCTGCCCAAAAGCCAGATCGGCGTAGACGTCGAAAAGGGCTTCGAGCCCAAATACATCACCATTCGGGGGCGCGGTGAGATTTTAGAGCGCATCCGCAAGGAAGCGAAGGGCGCTTCCTCGATCATCCTCGCCACCGACCCTGACCGCGAAGGCGAGGCGATCTCCTGGCATTTGGCCAATGTGCTAAAGCTCGACCCCTCCAAGCCCATTCGCGTTGAATTCAACGAAATCACGGCCCAGGCCATCAAAAACGCGATCAAGCACCCAAGGCCAATCGACCTTTCCCTGGTGGACGCCCAGCAGGCAAGGCGCGTGCTCGACAGGTTGGTGGGCTACAAGATCAGCCCTCTGCTTTGGGCGAAGGTGCGCAAAGGGCTTTCGGCGGGCAGGGTGCAATCCGTGGCAACCGGCATGATCGTCGACCGCGAGGCGGAGATCGACGCCTTCGAGCCGAGGGAATACTGGACGGTTGCCGCGCTCTTTCAGTCTGGAAGCTCTAAATTCGAGGCCAAATACTACGGCAAGGACGGAAAGCAGGCCGAAATCGGCTCAAAAGACGAGGCCGAGGGGCTGCGCGCCCGGCTTTTAAGCCGCGAATTCACCATTTCAAAGCTGCGCAAGAGCGAACGGCGCAGAAACCCTTCCGCGCCCTTCACCACGTCGAGCCTTCAGCAGGAGGCGGTGCGCAAGCTCGGCTTTTCAACCCGCAAGACCATGCAGGTCGCCCAGGTGCTCTATGAAGGCCTCGATATTCCGGGCCACGGCACCATCGGCCTGATCAGCTATATGCGCACGGACTCCACGCGCCTTTCGGAAGAGGCCCTGAACGCCGCGCGCGAGCAGATCACAAAGGCCTATTCGCCCGAGTACCTGCCGGCGGAGCCCAATATCTATAAGGGCCGCAGGAACGCGCAGGACGCGCACGAGGCCATCCGCCCAACCTATGCCTCCCTCACGCCCGAAGGGTTAAAGCCCTCGCTTTCGCGCGACCAACTCCGCCTCTATAAGCTCATCTACGAGCGCTTCCTGGCCAGCCAGATGAGCCCCGCTCTGTACGACACCCTCTCGTTCTCGCTCGAAAATGAAGGCGAGGAGTTCCGCTTCTCGGGCCAAAAGATGCGCTTTCCGGGCTTCACCGCGGTCTATGAAGAGGGGCAGGACGAGCCCGCCCAAAAGGACGCAGC
>JAITTC010000092.1 GCA_031287285.1 Christensenellaceae bacterium | reverse complement strand
AGCTGGCCGTACATGCCGTCGCCGCGGAAGCTGCCGTTTTGGCACATCCAGAATTGGTAGCCGTAGCCCGCCTGCCAGTCGAGATTCGGGCTGTGGTGCGCGTTAGAGATCTGCTTCGTCGCGGCCTGGTCAAGGTAGGCCTTGGGGATGATCTGCTTCCCCTCAAAAACGCCGTCGTTTAAAATCAGCACGCCGAATTTGGCGATGATTTCAGGCAAAACCGAAAGGCCATAGCCACCCGTGCAGATGCCGCGCAGGCAGCGCTGCCAGTGCGCGCCCGAGATGCCGAGGGGGCCGAAGAGCTTTTCTTGCAGGTAGGCCTCGAGGTCTACCCCCTTCTTCCAAAGGGTGGCCGCGCACATGTAGGTGGCCGACGTGTTATAGCGGAAGTACTCGCCGGGCATCTCGTGGAAGGGCTCCTTGAGGAAGGATAGAACATGGTCGGTTCCGGACCAATTCTCTCTCTCTTGCCCGGTGCCCATGCGGAGTAGGTTGCGAACCGTCAGACTAGAGAGCTCCTTCGAGGGCTTCGTGCCGGCCGCGCGGATCTCCTCTGCGAAGATGTCTTCGATCTTCTCGTCAAGGCTCAGGATGCCCTCCCCCTCGGCGATGCCCATCGCCACGGAGGTGAAGGATTTGCTCAGGGAGTACACGGTTTGGAAAAGGTTCGGCTCATAGGGGGCATAATAGCCCTCGGAGTAGACCTTCCCATCGCGGACGAGCAAAAAGCTGTGGATTCGCAGGCCCTTTTCGGCATAGCTGCGGATCATCCTTGAGATGGCTGCGGGGTGCACGCCCGCGCTTTCGGGCCGGATTCGTGGAAGCGGGGTGCCGATTTCAGGGGCATAGCGCTTGAACTCGGTCATGGCAAACCCTCCTTGCAAAGCGGAATTTCAAGAGCAGTATAGCACATTTTCGGGCGATTTCCACCCCATTGATTGCGAATTTGAAAATGTGAAAAAAGAATGAATTTATAACAAAATGGCCTGCGGAGGGTTGCCGCGCCCGCGTGGCGCTTCTATAATAAAATAATAGAGTGAAAGAACGATGAAGGCGAGGGCGAAGGGTGAGCTTTATAGAGCTAAAGGACGTGAAGAAAGTCTATCATGCCGGGGACGTGCCCGTGAAGGCGGTTGACGGCGTGAGTTTTTGCGTTGAAAAGGGCGAATTGGCCGTGATCGTGGGGCCGAGCGGCGCGGGGAAGACGACGGTGCTCAACCTGCTTGGCGGCATGGACGGAGCCGACGGCGGCAGGATCTTGGTGGACGGAGCCGACATAGCGGGCTTTAGCGAAAAGCAGCTCACCGCCTACCGCCGGCGCGAAATCGGCTTTGTTTTCCAGTTTTATAACCTGATTCCGAATCTGACCGCGCTTGAAAACGTGGAGCTTGCCTCGCAAATCTGCGCAGAGCCGCTTTCTGCCGAAGAAACCCTGCGCGGCGTTGGGCTGGAAGAGAGGATGGCCAGCTTCCCGGCGCAGCTTTCGGGCGGGGAGCAGCAGCGCGTGGCCATCGCGCGGGCGCTGGCGAAGAACCCCAAGCTATTGCTCTGCGACGAACCGACCGGCGCGCTCGATTACGCCACCGGCAAGCTGATTTTGGCGCTTTTGCAAAAAACCTGCAGGGAAAAGGGGATGACGGTGGTCATCATTACGCACAACCAAGCCATCGCCCCGATGGCAGACAGGGTGATTCACATCCGCAACGGAAGGGCCGAGAGCATCGAGGAAAATAAAAGCCCCGTGCCGGTGGAAGGGATCGAATGGTAAAAAGAAGCAGCGCGTTTGGGAAGGCGGCCTTGCGCCAGGTGCGCGGAACCCTCGGGCGCTTTTTATCGATCTTTGCGATCACGGCGCTTGGCGTGGCCTTCTTCGCCGGCCTGCGCGCCACGGGGCCCGATATGCGCCTGACCGCAGAACATTACCTGCAGGAGCAGGGCATGATGGACCTGCGCCTGCTTTCGACCGTGGGCTTCAACGAGGAAGATATCGCGGCCGCGAGGGGCGTTGAGGGCGTCGCCCTGCTGGAACCCGGGTTTGCGCTCGACGCGCTGGCCGAGATGCCAGGCAAGAACCTCATGGTGAAGCTCCATTCCTACAGCGAAGATCAAAGCCTGAATCTGCCCAAGCTCCTGGAGGGGCGCCTGCCCGAAAAAAGCGGCGAATGCCTGGCTGATTTGCGCTTCATCGAAAGCGGCTTTTCGATCGGCGAGAGCTTTCGGCTCGTTTCTGGCGGCAGCGACCCGATCACCGATTCTCTCGCCACCGACGAATACACCATCGTGGGCGTGGGCTCCAGCCCGCTCTATATCTCGGTCGACAGGGGCGCGAGCTCCGTGGGCAGCGGGCAGAACAGCGCCTTTTTATTGCTGCCCCTCGATGATTTTAAATTGGAAGTCTACACCGAGCTTGCCCTGAGCCTTAAAACCCCCAAAAGCCCCTTTGACGAGGACTATGCGAGCGCTTTGGAGCCCGTTTTGGACGCCTTCGAGGCCATCGGAAACCAGCGCTCGGAGATCCGCTTCGACGAAATTCGCCGCGATGGCGGCGAGGAACTGAGCGACGCGCGGCAAGAGCTCGAGGAGGGCAGGCAGGAACTCCTCGACGCGAAGCGGAAGATCGCGGACGCCGAAACGGAGCTCAGCGACGGCCGGGCGGAGTTTGAGGACGCGAAAAAAGAGCTGGAAGACGGCATGAAAAAGCTCCGCGACGGCGAAAAAAAGCTTGAGGATGCTAAAAACCAGCTAGACGACGGGCGCAGGGAGCTCGACGACGGCTGGAAGGCGTATAACGAGGGAAAGGCCGAGTTTGACCAAAAGATGGCGGACGCCGAAAAGCAGATCGCCGAGGGCGTCGCGGAATACAACAAGGGCGTGGAGGCGTACGAGAAGGGCAGGCGCGACTGTGAGGCCGGCAAGGC
>JAITTC010000069.1 GCA_031287285.1 Christensenellaceae bacterium | reverse complement strand
TCATCAACAACGGCAAAATCATCTACCAAACCACGGGGAATGGCGACCTAAAGACCGTGATCTACCTCTTGCACGGCAAGGAAACGGCATCTGAGCTCGTCCCCGTTGACGGCAGCTTTTCAACCGTGCGCTGCAGGGGCTTTGTGGGCGTTGGAAATGCGGCCCGCGCAACAAGGGCTTACCAGTTCTTCTTCTTAAACGGCCGCTATATCCGCTCGCCGCTGCTCAGCGCCGCCTTGGAGGCAGCAGCGAGCGAGAAGGTCATGATCGGCAAATATCCCTACTGCGTTTTGCACATTGAGCTGCCGCCCGAGTGCGTGGATGTCAACGCCCACCCAAATAAGCTCGAGGTCAGGTTCCGCGACGGCTACCCGATTCAAGATAATCTGCGCGAGATCCTGCTCACGGCCTTCCCAAGGCAGGTTCCCTTCGAAGCGCCGCCTGCAAATGACATCCCTCGCTTCGTGCGCCTGCAGCAAGAACAGCAGCCCTTAAGACCCGCGGAATCTAGCCGTGAGGGGCCGGCTTTACAGCCCGTGGATCCTTTGCCGAACCTTCGCGAGAGCTCTTCCGCCCTTGCGCCCAGCAGCGCGCCCATTTGGGCGGGGGAGACGCCCACAGCCCCGCTGCCCGAGGCAGAAAGGCGCATGGCTCCGCCAAGACCTGAGCCCTTCGGCCCTTTGCCCATCGTGATCGGCCAGCTTTTCGATACCTATCTCTTGGCCCAGCTCGGCGAGGAGTTCATCCTCATCGACCAGCACGCGGCGCACGAAAGAATCCTCTACGAGCGCTTCAAGGCTGCGCTTGGCCGGGAAGGCCTCTCGCAGCCGCTTCTTTCGCCCTATGTCTTCCACATCACGCCCAAGGAGGAGGCTCTTCTCATCGAAAACATGGCCCATCTTGAAGGGCTTGGCTTTCAGCTTGAAGCCTTCGGCCCAAGCGAATACCGCGTACTTGCGCTGCCCATGCTCCTCGGGCAGCCGGCTCTGCAGGGCTTCATCAAGGAGCTGCTCGATCGCATCGAGGATGTGGCGAATCTACGCGAAGAGGATCTAAAGCGCGAAGCCCTCATCCAGATGGCCTGCCACGGCGCCATCAAGGCCGGCGACCGGCTCGGTTATGAAGAGCTTCGCGCGCTGATGCAGGGCATTCGGGGTGAGAACATCCCCTTGACCTGCCCGCATGGGCGGCCGGTGCTCATGCGCATGACCAAGCGCGAGCTCGAAAAGAGGTTTAAGCGCATTCAATGAAGCGGATTGTATTCGTTTTAGGGCCGACGGCTACGGGGAAAACGGCGCTGGGCGTAGAACTCGCCCTGCGCCTTGGGGGCGAAATCGTTTCGGCTGACTCCATGCAGGTCTACCGGCGCATGAATATCGGAACGGCAAAGCCCACAAAGGCCGAAATGCGCGGTGTTCCACACCACTTGATGGACTTTTTAGAGCCAGACCAGCCCTTCAGCGCAGCTGCCTTCAGGGTGCTTGCACTAGGCGCCATAGACGGCATTTGCCAAAGGGGAAAGCTGCCCATCGTGGTGGGCGGCACCGGCCTGTATGCAGACGCGATTTTAAAGCCCCTTGATTTTGGCGCATCCAGGAGCGACCCGGAACTGCGCCAAAAATGGCAGGCCTTTCTCGATGAAAACGGCCCCGAAGCGCTGCACCAGCAGCTAAAAAGGATCGATCCGCCCTCGGCAGAGCGCCTGCATCCAAACAACGCGCACAGGGTCATCCGCGCGCTGGAGGTCGCTGCGCTCGATCAGCTGCCACTCTCAAAGCAGAACGTTTCGCCAAGCTCCCTGCCCGCAAGCGGCGACCTCTCGCCGCTGTTGATCGGCCTTACGATGGAGCGCGCCGCGCTTTACGCAAGGATTGAGCGGCGGGTGGATCGAATGCTGAAAGACGGACTTCTGGAGGAGCTCCGCGCTTTGCTCGATGAAGGCCTTTCGCCGGAAGCGCAGAGCATGCAGGGCATCGGCTATAAGGAGCTTTTGCCCGTCTTGCGGGGGGAAATGGAGCTTGGCAAGGCGGTTGAGCTCATCCAGCGCAATTCGCGGCGCTATGCCAAGCGGCAGCTCACTTGGTTTCGCGCAAACCCAGCGATCGAATGGCATATGCTGACGGAGTCCAGCTCCCTTTCGAATCTCGCGGATGAAATCGCGCGCGATTTCCTAGGAAATTCAAATGAATGATGGTATAATGAGCGCGAGAAAACGCAAAGAAAGCGGGGCCTTTGACAAATGAGCAAAAACACTGCCGGTCTGCAAGACATTATCTTAAATTCCACGCGGAAGGATCGCATTCCCGTGACCCTGCACTTGATGAACGGCGTGCCGCTTAAAGGGCTGATTCGGGGCTTCGATTCCTTCGTGGTGCTCCTTGAAAGCGACGGCAAACAGCAGATGATCTATAAGCATGCCATTTCAACGGTCACGCCTTCCCGCCCGGTGCAATACAACATCTCGGCTGACGGCGAGATTTTAGACGAAACGGAGGAATAATTCCTTTGGAACAGCCCGCGCGGATAGAACAGCGCATTTTAGAGGCCGAATCGGCCCTGGAAGGCGTTTTTCGCCGGATCGACCACACGGAGCAAAGCTGCTTTGAGCGCGTCCTCAACGCCTTCCGAGAATGCCGGGTGGCCTCTCGGCATTTCGCGCCCAGCACCGGCTACGGCTATGGGGACGAGGGGCGCGAAACGCTCGAAAAGCTCTTTGCAAAGGCCCTTTTTGCCGAAGATGCTCTGGTTCGCCCCTCGATCGCCTCGGGCACCCACGCGCTTGCCTTAAGCCTCTTTGGCCTGCTGCGCCCAGGCGATACCCTGCTTTCTGCCTCGGGCAAGCCTTACGACACGCTCGAAAGCGTGATTGGCATCGGCGAGGCAGGGAAGGGGCAGGGCAGCCTTGCGGAATACGGCATCCGCTATGCGCAGGTCGATCTAAAGGCCGATGGCGGCATCGATATGGACGCCCTGCATACGGCTCTGGAACAAAACCCTTCCATCCGCGTCGTGGCGCTGCAGCGCTCGCGCGGCTATGCTTGGCGGCCCTCGCTCAGCTTGACCCAAATCGGCCAAGCATGCAAGCTTGTGCACAAAAAAAGCCCCCATATCATCGTTCTGGTCGATAATTGCTATGGGGAGTTCGTCGAGGAAACCGAGCCCACGAGCGTTGGGGCCGATCTCATCGCGGGTTCTTTAATCAAGAACCCGGGCGGCGGCCTGGCCCCGACCGGCGGCTATATCGCAGGGCGCGCGGCCTTGGTCGAGCGCTGCGCCTATCGCCTGACCTCGCCTGGCATCGGCCGGGAAGTCGGCTCTTACCAAGCGGGTTACGGTCCCTTTTACCAAGGGCTGTTTCAGGCGCCGCATACCGTCGCGCAGGCCTTAAAGGGCGCCGCGCTCTTTGGCATGGTGTTTGAGACCTTGGGCTTTGCGGTGAATCCGCCGCCCGGCGCGCCGCGCGGCGACATCATCCAGGCCGTGGAGTTTGGCAGCGCCGAAAGGCTCATCGCCTTTTGCCAGGCCGTTCAGGCGGCTTCGCCGGTCGATAGCTTCGCCGTGCCGGAGCCCTGGGCCATGCCGGGCTATCAGGATGCGGTCATCATGGCGGCCGGCAGCTTCGTTTCGGGTTCATCCATCGAGCTTAGCGCGGACGCGCCCCTGCGAAAACCCTATATCGGCTATTTGCAGGGCGCTTTAAGCTACGCCCACGCGCGCCAGGCCCTCAAAGAGGTTCTGCTGCGCCTTGGAGCAGATCAGCAATAGGGGAGGAGTAAAGCGATGCCAAAGCCCTGCGTTTTAGAGGATCGCGAGTGCACAAACTGCGGCGAATGCGAGCGCTGCGATCTGAACCCCGAAAAGATTTGCGATAATTGCGGCCTTTGCATCGAGCCGGAGGAGGATTATGCCAAGGTGTTCATCGAAAAGATCGATTTGGAGCCCGAGGGGTGACGAGCCGCCCATAGCCAATAAGAAAAACGGCTTCCGTCCATGCGGAAGCCGTTTTTATGCCTGAAAATGCCGTCCTCGCTGGCATCGCATTCGTGTTGAGTCCTGCAGCCCGCCGTTTTAGCCGCAAGCTATTCCTTCTTGTTCGGCTTCGGCGGCTCGTCTTTTGGGCCGTCGTCGCGCAGGTGCACGGCATGCGCGGCGATTCGGCGATTTTCGTCGCCCATGGCGGCATAATGCCTGCGGGTGGTGTTCACGTCGGAGTGGCCGAGCACGTCGGCCACCAGGTAGATATCCCCGGTTTCGCGGTAGAGCGAGGTGCCAAAGGTGGAACGCAGCTTATGCGGGCTGATCTTCTTCAGCGGCGTGATTACGCGCGCGTACTTCTTCACCAGGTTTTGCACCGTGCGCACGTCCATGCGCTTGCGCTGCAGCGAGAGGAAGAGGGCGTTCTCATGGCCGGGAAGGGCTTCGAGTTTCAGGCGCTCCTCCATATAGGCGCGCAGAGCATCCTCAACCTCCTGCGGAAAATAGAGGATCGAGCTGGAGCCGCCCTTGCGCGTTACCTTAAAGCCGCCAAGGTCGAAGTCCATATCGCTCAGGTTCAAGCCGACGCACTCGCTGACGCGGATGCCGGTGCCAAGGAGCAGGGAGATCAGCGCAAGATCGCGCGCCTTGGTCTGGGCGTGAAAGGCCTGCTGGCGCTTCGTGAGCTTGGAACCGTCTTCAACCAGATCGAGCAGCTTTGCCACTTCGTCGATCTCCAGGTGGATGATCGCCTTTTCATGGCGCTTGGGCATGTCGACCAGTGCGGCCACGTTGGAAATTAGGTACTGCTTCTTAAAAAGGTAGCCGAAAAACGAGCGCAGGGAAGAGAGCTTGCGCTCTTTGGCGGCTTCGCGATCCTGAAGCTGCTTTTCGCCGCGCTCGTAATAGGTTAAATGCTCTAAAAAGATCTCAAAATCGCTTAAAGTCAATGCATTTAGCGCTTCAATGGGCACATCCCGGCGTTTTTTGCCCGAAAGGCCCGGCTTATATTCGAGAAGAAAGTCGAAAAAGATGAGAAGATCGCGCGCGTAGGCAAGCCGCGTCAGTGGCAGGGTTTCATCTGCCACACCGCGGAAGAATTCCGCGCAGCAGGGCGGCAATTCTTTCAAAATCTCACGCAGCAAGAGCGTGTTCTTTAAATCCTGCTGTTCGCGGTAACTTTGCTGTTCGCTCATCGTAAATCCTCTTCTCGCGATTTCGGAGGGTATTTATTCGTAAAAGTTGTCTTTTGCGAATAAATACGTGAGGCGGAACGCGATCGCCTACTCGACCCTTGCCCTGAGCTTTTGCTGCTGTTTGATCGCCCCCGTCGCCAGCTTATCGCAGCGGTTGTTGTATTCGTTATCGGCATGGCCCTTGACCTTTATAAATTGCAGCCGGTGCCGGCCAGTCTGAATCAGCAGCAGGCGCCACAGATCCTGATTCGCCACCTCGGCCTTCGCGGAAGTCTTCCAATTCTGGCGCTGCCAGGAATCAATCCAGCGCTGTTCAAAAGCGTTGACCAAGTAGCTGGAGTCCGAATAGAGTTTGACCTCGCAGCTTTCTTTCAAGGCACTCAGGCCCTGAATGGCGGCGAAAAGCTCCATGCGGTTGTTGGTGGTTTCCGCCTGGAAGCCTGAAAGTTCCTTTTCTTGGCCATTGTAGACGAGGATGGCCCCCCATCCCCCGGGCCCAGGGTTGCCGGAGCATGCGCCGTCGGTGTAGACATCGACTTTCTTTATGCTCTTCAAGGCCTAGCTCCCAAGCTCAGCCGATCGCTTCGCCGCCGCACGGACGGCCTCCCCGACGGCCGCGCGCACGCCGCCCTTTTCAAGGGCCGCCACGCCTTCCGCCGTAGTGCCCGCCGGGCTCGTTACGAAGGCACGAAGCTGCGCCGGATGCGTTTCGCTGCTCAAAACCATTTGCGCGGCGCCAAGCAGCGTCTGCGCGGCGAGCTCCTTGGCAAGCGCAAAGGGCAAACCCTCGCGCACGCCGGCCTCGGCCATCGCTTCGATGAACAAATAGGCATAGGCCGGGCCAGAGCCACTGACGCCGGTCACCGCATCCATCAGGCGCTCGGGCAGCCAGGCCACGCGGCCGACGCCTTCGAACACCTCATTGACAAAGCGCCTTTCCTCGAAAAAAAGATCGCTGTCGTCACAGAGCGCGCTCATCCCCTGCAAAACCATGACCGGCGTGTTTGGCATCACGCGCAAAACGCGGACGCCCTCAGGGAGCTGCTCGCGAAGCCTCGCTACTGAAAGCCCGGCCACGATAGAAACCAAGGCCTTCCCCGCTAAAAAGGGTTTTAACGCGGCCAAAGCGCTGGAAACCACCTGCGGCTTCACGGCCAAAAGAAGAATGTCGGCCCAGGCGCAGAGTTCCTCCGCGCCGGAAAAGCCTAAAATGCCAAAATCCTTCTTGATCGCTTCTAAAGCGGCGGGGTTTACATCGTATGCAGCAAGAGATGCAGCCCCGTCCTTTACCGCAATCCCGCCGATGATGGCGCGCCCCATATTTCCAGCGCCGATGAAGCCAAGCTTAAAAGCCATAAAAGTCCCCTCCAATTCACCATTCACAACCTTAAAATAGCATGAATTTCAGCCGATTTCAAGCCTGCGCGTTCTTTGCCGGCCTTTTCAAGCGAAGCTCGATGGCAAATGGCTCCATTTTAGCTTGGCTTTCTATGCGAGGAAACGGCGGCTTTTCATAAAAAAGCCGCCGCGAACGATATACAGTCCGCAACGGCGTGGCAGGGGAGACGCGACTCGAACACGCAACCAATGGTTTTGGAGACCACTACTCTACC
>JAITTC010000041.1 GCA_031287285.1 Christensenellaceae bacterium | reverse complement strand
AGCAATCCAGCAGGCCCGCAGAGACGCTATCAAGAAGGAAGACGCTAGATTGCTTCGTTGCCACTCGCGATGACGAAGAGGCTGGCCTTTTTTCGCTGGAAGGCAGCTTTTGCGGCGATGCGTCGACTTGGTAGGGCCTGTCAGAAGCCCTGTCTCCGCCTCGTCATTGCGAGGAGCGTAAGCGGCGAAGCAATCCAGCAGGCCCGCAGAGACGCTATCAAGAAGGAAGACGCTGGATTGCTTCGTTGCCTGTCATTGCAAGGAGCAGCGCGACGCGGCAATCGCAATGGCGAAGAGCAGCGTGGCGCGTCAGCACGTCGGCACTCTGGGCAGCCCGAACTGGGAATGGAAGCTGCTGCGGCTTTCCCGCCCTGGAAGAGAGGCTCCAGGCCCTGAAGGGCGAGATCGCCGCCAGCGGAAGAACTTAAGCCGCCCCGTGCGGACCGAAGCAGGCCAAGCCGCGGAAGGCCGGATTTGACATCTTTCGCCCGCTTTGCTATGTTTGGAGGCAAAGGGGGGCATTTTTCGTGCAAACAGCGCAAAAGGGCGGCGCTCCGGTCGAAAATCGGGGCGCGTTTCGCGGGCTCATCCTCATTCAGCTCCTGGCCTTTGGCTCCTTCGCTTCGATGAATTATTATTCGGTCTTTCTGCGGGGCATTGGCTTTTCTGGTGAGCAGCTCGGGCTTTGGGGCTCGGTGGTGAGCCTTATCGGCATGGTCACCCTGCCGGTTTGGGGCCTGATGGCCGATAAAATGGGCTCTTCCAAGCGGCTTTATCTGGTCGCGATGGTCGCCTTCGGCTGCGTCTATTGCCTGCTGCCCTTTTTGGGCGGGCTTTACCCGGCAGCCCCTTTGCCGCTTTATGCCACGCTGCTCCTCTACGCCGCCATCGTGCAACCCACGCATTCCCTGCAGGATGCGTGGCTGATCCCCGCCAGCGCGAGCAGTGGCGTGCCCTACGCCAAGGTGCGGGCCTTTGGCTCGCTGGGCTTTGGCCTGCTCTCGATCCTCTATGGCTTCATCACCAAATGGGGCGGCACGGCGGTGGCGCTCTATATGGCACCGCTGCTTGTGCTACCGCTGGTGCTTTTTTGCCTGCGCTTCAAGGCTGACGGGGCGCAAAGCCCCAGGATTTCACGTCAAAGCCCCGCCGTTTTGCTCCAAAACCGCCGCCTGCTCTGCGCCTTTTTGATGACGATCGTCCTTGGCTGCTACGGAGCCTTTATTACGCCCTTTTATCCCTTCATCCTGGAGCACGCGGGCGTTGCGGCGGATCGCTTCGGCTGGGTCAGCGGCTATGGCGCGCTCATCCAGGTGGGCGTGCTGTACGCCTTCAACCGCTGGTTTAAAAATGCGCCGCTGCCGCTGGTTTTGGTGACCGCCGGGCTATTTGGCGTGGCCGAAAACGCGCTGTATGCCCTGGCGTCGAATTTGCCCATGATGTTTGCGGCGGCTACGCTCTGGGGCGTGGCCATGGCTCTGAACGTGAGCGCGCTGCCGCTCTATGTTTATAGCCTGGTGCCCGGTGAGCACGTTTCCACGGCCATATCGCTCAATGCCTCGGTGGTGATGCTGTTCTCGATCATCGGCAACTTCAGCGGCGGGCTGCTGCTCACCGCCCTTGGCATCGAGAGATACCTCTTCTGCGTGGCGGGCTTTCGCCTGGCGGTGACCCTGCTCTTTTTGCTGAGCGCCCTGCCTCTGCGCCCCGCGAAGGAGCCTCGCGCGGGTTGAAATCAGGCGGCGTGCGGCGTGGTTGCGGAGCATAGGCGCTGCGGCTAGCCTGGTCATCATTGCGAGGAGCGAAGCGGCGCAGCAATCGCAATGACGAAAAAACTGGTCTTTTTTCGTTGGAAGGCAGCTTTTGCGGCGATGCGTCGATTTGGTAGGGCCTGTCAGAAGCCTTGCCTCCCTCGTCATTGCGAGGAGCGGAGCGACGAAGCAATCCAGCAGGCGCGTGCAAAGGTACTGCAAAGAGGAAGTACGCTGGATTGCTTCGCTGCCACTCGCAATGACGAAGAGGAGCGCGCGCTGTGGGCGATGCCCCCCCGCGTGGATTGAAATCGACCGCATTCAGGCGAGTTCTCGCTCCGCCGAGGGTCGCGGCCAACGCGGTCGCGCGGGTTGAAATGATGCCCAAGTAACCCAGGGATTCTCCGCAAGGTGTCGCGACCAACGCGGTCGCGTGGATTGAAAAGGGCAGCCACTTTAAGAGCTGCCCGAGCTTGTATTTGGAGGGCAAGGCCTTATTCGCCGCGGGTATCCCTGACCTTCCGCTCGAAAAACGCCGTGACGGCATACATCAGCGCGGCGAGCGCGCAGAGGATGGCCGTCGCCGCCATGACCAGGTCGAGCTTGAAGACCTGCCCGCCATAGACGATCAGGTAGCCAAGCCCCGCCTTGGAAACCAGGAATTCCCCCACGATCACGCCGACCCAGCTCATGCCGATGCCAAGTTTTATGGCGGAAACGATGGCAGGAACCGAGCCCGGCAGCACGACCATGCGCAGGCAGTCCCACTTGGAGGCCCCGAAGGCGCGAAGCAGGGTGAGCTTTTCGGGCGCGACCTCTAAAAAGCCCGAAAGCACTGTGGCCAGGGTCACGATGACCGAGATCAGCAGCGTCATCATCACGATGGCGCGCATGCCGGAGCCCATCCAGACGATGAGCACGGGCCCGAGGGCGATCTTTGGCAGGGCATTGAGCACCACGAGGTAGGGGTCCAGGATCTTTGCCAGGGTGTTCGACCACCAAAGCGCCATGGCCAAAAAAAGGCCCAGGGCCGTGCCCAAAAAGAAGCCCAAAACCATCTCCCAAAGCGTCACGCCCACATGGCGGAGCAGTTCGCCAGATTCCATCAGGGTCTTGATCGTCAGCAGCATTCGGCTGGGCGACGAGATCAGGAAGGCGTCGATCCACTTGAGCTGGGCGCCAAGTTCCCAAAGCGAAAGAAAGAGGAGCAGGATGGCCCAGCGCGAAGCGCGCACGAGCCATTCCCGACGCCGTAAGCGGCTTAAAAAGGCCTGCTGGGCACTCGATAGCCGGTCAGTCGACATGCACATCCAACTCCTTCCATAAAAGATCGAAGTACTCGCGGAAGCGAGGCTGGCTGCGGCGCTCAAGCGGCGTGCCCGCAAGCTCGATTTCCACCACGCGCTTGATGCGCGCCGGCCGCTTCGAGAGCACGACGACCTTGCCGGCCATCGAAACGCACTCCGCGATGTCGTGGCTCACGAGCAAGGCAGCGCGGCCTTCCGCCTCGATGCGAAGCTTTACCTCATCGGCCAGCTTCAGGCGGGTTTGCGCGTCGAGGGCCGAGAACGGTTCGTCCAGCAGCAAAAACTCCGGATCCATGGCCAGGGTGCGCACCAGGGCGGCGCGCTGGCGCATGCCGCCCGAGAGCTGCCTTGGGAAGGCGTCCGCAAAGTCGGTCAGGCCGCAGGCCAGGAGCAGAGCCTCGACCCGTTTTTCGCTCTGTTCGTTCAGCATGCGGCGCACGCGCAGGCCGAGCCTGGCGTTTTCGCGCACGCTGAGCCAGGGGAAGAGCTGGTCGCGCTGCAGCATGTAGCCCATGTGAAAGGGCGGCGCCAGGATCTCGTCGCCGCGCAGCAAGACGCGGCCGCTGTCGGGCCGAAGAAGGCCGGCCGCCAGCGATAAAATGGTGGACTTCCCGCAGCCCGAGGGGCCGAGCAGCGCGATGAACTCCCCCTGTTCCACCTTCATCGAAAAGCTCTCTAGCACCGCGGTTTCCCCGGCTGGGTCATGGTAATGCATGGATATATCCTGAAATTCGAGCAGGGAACTCAAACAGCATCCCTTCCTTTCGATTCTGTTTTGTAGACTATTCCCGCCAAGGGGCTTTTGTGCGGCGCCTTCGCCCGATTTTTGGCGCCTTTTCGCCTGAAGACCCAAAAGAAAACTTGAAAAGATGCGCGAAAAACGCTAGACTGGGTCCATCGCAAACAAGGAGAGTTCATCATGCCAGCAAAACCGGTCTTTAACCGCGCGCCGCTATCGCCCAATCCCTACGCAGCGCTGCCGCCGGGCGCGATTCTTCCCAAAGGGCAGCTTCTGGGCCGCCTTCGCGCGCAGGCGAGCGGCCTTGCGGGGCATATCGCGGAGCTTTGGCCGCCGATTGCGCGCAATGCCTGGCTGGGCGGCGACGGCGACGATTGGGAGCGCGGCCCCTACGTCTTTGACGGGCTGATTCCCCTTGCCCATATCCTAAAGGACGAAGGGCTTCTTGCGCTTTGCGGGCAGTTCGTGGAGTGGACCCTTTCATCGCAAAAAGAAGATGGCTGGTTCGGCCCGGCGA
>JAITTC010000040.1 GCA_031287285.1 Christensenellaceae bacterium | reverse complement strand
AGTCTGGCAGGCTTCGATGGTTCTCTGCCACGGGAATTCCAAAATGCGCAGCTACGTCGGAAAGCTTATGGCTGGGCAAGTTATATAGCTTTTGCCTTGCCAGCGCGTAAGTGTCAACTCGTTCATTAGCCAGGGATTCGAATCCGTGCTTGCGCAATGCCGCATCCAAAAAACCTAAGTCAAACTTGATATTGTGGCCGACTATACGGTCTTTCCCCAAAAAGGCAAGGAAGCGTGACAATGCCTCTTCTGGGTTCTGCCCTTTGTCAGCAAGCATTTCTTGTGTGATGCCGGTCAATCCCTCGATCTGCCGCGAAATGGGAAGTGAGCTTATGAGAAGCGCCTCGAATTCCTCTTCTATTCTGCCATCGACGACGCGAATCGCTCCAAGCTCAATAATGGCATCCCTATCAGGGAAGAGTCCCGTCGTTTCGACGTCGATTACCACATAAATCTCCTTCGCGGCTGCATCTTCTTGCTTCCGCGCGCCCATTGCGGCCTGACGACGCGCCCTTAGATATTGACTCGCCTTGCTGTAGCCGAGCTTTGCCTCCCCCCTTCGCATATGCGCGAGATTCGGGCGCATGATGAGCTTCAAGCCGTCGAAATCAATGGGCTGCCAATCGCTGTTATGGGTGCGAAAATCAAGACCCTGCTCGTTGCTTGCATTGAAGACCATGGTCGCTCTGCCCTTGGGAGCTGCCTGCTTCACGCGCGCCCAGAGCCGGTCGCGGACGCGGGCACTGACCCTGCCGACGTACACGCCCGCGTTGATTTCAAACAACCACTTCGTCAAATCCCCGCGAAGGGAAGGCGGGCAATCGGTCAGCGTCAGCACAACCACTTACTCGTCCTCCCCCATCACGCGGCCATAACCTGGCTCCAACTCGGGCTCTTCCTCCTCAAGCTCTTTGCCATAGGAAAGCGCATTGCGCACCTCGCCCTGTTTTTCGTCCCAAAGGCGCACGGTATTGGCAAAGGGCTCTTCGTTGGCGGCCCCTCCAGGGGAAGCGAGGAGGGCTTGAATGTCGTGCGTCATTCTTTCGAGGATCTGCCCGTTTGAAACCGCATCCCGCACGGCGCGGCGCGCCAAGGAACCGATATTTTCGGGCGCTTCACCGGTCGCGGCGACTTCAAAGGCGATGGGAATCGTGATTTCGGCCTTATAAAGATCCGCGATGTCGTAGACGAAGGATCTTTCGTGCCCCGTGTGCACGAAGCCAAGGCCGGGCGAGCAGCCAAGGGCCACGATGACGCTATGCGCGATGCCGTAAAGGCAGGCATGCGCGGCGGAGAGCGCCATGTTGACGGGATCGCTTGCCGTGAAGTCCTCTGGGCGGTAGGTCCGGCCATTCCAGGGAACTCCGGTCTTTTGTGAAGCTTTGCGGTAAACCGTGCGAATCCTTGCGGCATCCCGGCCGCGCAGCTGCTGCATGGTCAGCTTGGATACGTCCTCATTCGGGAAGCGCATCTGGTACATCTTCCGTGCGACGGCTAGGCGTGAGCGCGTATTGGAAACAAGGGCAGCCTGGGCAATTAACAGCGCCGAAGAATGCGTGAGAGGCCTGCCGTGCGCGTAATAGCGCACGCCGTGCTCGCCTACCCAGACCACGCTGGCGCCCGAATCGCCCAAAAGCTCCATCGCGCGGTGCACGATCTTGGTGCCAGGGCCTAACATCACCACGCTGAGCGAGGCCGAAGGGATGTGCACGACTCCGCGCGCGTCGGTCACGGTCAAGGCGCTGTCGTGCCGATTGATCACGCAGCGCTCTAAATAAAGAAAAGAGAGGCGCTCACGAACCTGCGGAAGCTCCTGCAATTCAGGCCTTTTGGCCCCGCTCTGCTCGCTCATCCCCCGACCCTCGCGAGCGTGAGCAGGCCGCAGCCATAGGCCTTCGCGCGGCCGATGCCCGCCGTCATCGCGGCGCGCAGAGCGTCCGCGTCCCGCACTTCTAAAAGCCCCTCAAAGGCGGCAACACCGAGAGTAACCGTCGCGTCCTTGCGCTGGAACTTCAGCATATCACGCCCAACCAGATCAAAATGGGGCAGGGCAATCCCGCAGCCTTCGGCGTGGCTTTGAAGCCAGTCCTTTTGTTGGTCAACGCTCGTATACGCCAGCACCTTGCCGCGCCCTCGTTCCCCCAGCGTTTTCACGCTGCGCACGGGGTTTGCGCAAAGGCGGAAGCGCCAGTTTTGGCCCGGCTGAAGCGCTCGCAGGAAGGCGTCATATTCGCGAGTGTCCCATTTCTGGCCGCTCTTTGGCCAGCCTAGCTGCTCGATCAGAGAACTAAAATCCGGCCTCACCGCGCTTTGCACGATGAGGTATTGCGCGTAGGCAAGGCGATCCAGGCGCCAGAGCACACGGCTTGCGGCGTTTAAGGCAGTGGGGAAACTAGTCGCGATGATAGCATGCATCCTTTGCGGGGAAGCGAGAGCCCACATCGTTTTATTAAGCTGAGGATTGATCTCAACGCGTGAAAGAAACATCAGCCATCCTCCCCCATCTCTAAAAATGGGTCGTGCTCGGTTTGGTTCATGCCCTGGACGGAAAGCGTTTCGCGGCTGCTCGTGCGGAAGCCATAACGCCGATGCGCCGGATCGAAACTCAGCGGTAGATCGCGCGAAAGAACGGAGCCTTCCGCCGCATCAAGGACGAGTTCTAAGCGCGGCATCTCTTCCCCGGGCGGCACATCCTCCCTGCGGCGCTCCTTATCTCTATACCATTTCGCCGCCAGCCAAGGCTCGGCTTTCAGCGCTTCGCCGAGCGGCGCGGCGCGCAGCCCCAGCGAGAGCCGCCCGGTTGGCGGGCAGGAGCGGCGCCCCAAATATAATGGAAAACTCGGGCTTTGCAGCGCTTCGTCGAGCAGCTTTAGCAGCGCTTCGTCGCCCTCCAGCCCAACCAGAAAGAGGGCATCCGCCAAATAGTGGCGTTCTGACACGAAGGATTGTTTCGCGCTCGCCCCTTCCCAAACATGGGCCGTGTGAAAATCGCGCAAGAGCACGCCGGGCTGATCGATCCTTACGCCGAAGCGCAGTGCGCTAAGATCGGCCAGATCCGCATCGCGCCGCCGCCCGAGCGCGGCCGCCAGCAGGCCGATGACGCCGCTTTTGCTCGGCTCACGGCTCGTGCTTCGCTGCGTAAACCGGCTGGAAGTGCCCCAGGCCTGCATCGGCGCCGCTAAGCGCAGCAGAAGCGTGCTCATTGCAGCCTTCCTTCCACCTCGGCCCGCAGCTTTGTGACCAGCTCTTCAAGCGAAATGGGTTCGCCGAAGGATTCCAGGCCCTCGCCAACGGCAAAAGCCGCCGAGGGCTCCTTAGCAAAGCAATGATAAACATTGTTTTGAGCGTACTCCCTGAGCTTTTGCACGGATTGCTTTACATAGCCCCGGTCGCCCGGCTTGATGGGCTCTTCAAAGGCGCCGACCAGGTTGATGGGCTGATCTTCGCGCAGGGCGACGTACACGGCGCTGGGCAGGGTGTGGTTAGCGAAGGTATTCCGCTTGCCCGTGGGCATTGAGCAGATGAAGGCATCCGCAAACGCCGCGACCGCCTCCCCCGCCGTCTGGTTTGAATCCGCCAGCAGGTTTTTCAGCTCATGCGCGGCGATCGTCGCGTAGCGATAGAGCGTCGCGGAGTTGAACTCCACCGTGCCGATCATCGCGGCGCCCGCATTGTCATTGGGTGAGCGGTCGTCCACGGCGGTGAAGTAGTCAAACTCGTTGTCGACCCGGTGCGTCGAGATCGCGTGGGCGACCTGACAAGAGGCGTCCGCGTTCAGCGTCGGGTTATCCGCAACCATGCGGCCAAATAGAGCGATATCGACGCTCGGCGCGCTGTTTAAAGCGGCTTGCGCAGCCGCCCTGTCGGCCTCCGGATTTTCGATAGCCAAATGCGCGAGCGCCTTGGCTTGGCCTGGGCTTAGGAAGAACAGCGGTGCGCTTGAGCCCGCATCAAGGCTCTTATCCAGCAGCTTTGCCGCCTTAAAAAGCTCTTTGGCCAGCGCTTCGGCGTCCGCCGCGGCGTCGATCGCAAGAATTTGCTCGGCGACCAGATCCACGATTTTCTTCGTTCGAAAGCCTTTAAGCGCCTCTGGGAAGACATCCCGCACGGCCTTTTTCCAGGCCTGGCTCGATACCCTCGCGCGCTGTACGCCGCCATAGACCGCGGTCTTGGGGCTGCCCGTGTCGTCCCTGTTGATGCAAGAAGGCGGCACGCTTTGAATGATGTGGAAGTCGATATAGAGCTTATTCATCCTGATTTTCCTCCTCGTTTTTTTCCGTATCGGGTTTAAGCGAGTAAAAATCCTTGCCCCATTTCAGGCGAATGCCGGGGCGGCTATCCGCATATCGGCCGAAGCTGTAAAGCTCCCTTGCGAACTGCACATAGTCAAGTTCAATGTCTTCGCTTCTTAGAAGCTGCACCAGCCCCCGCGCGTGGCGGCTAAGCTCGATGAGATCCCCCGCGCTGGCAATGGCGTTAAACCGGCGAGTGATGGCCTCTTCCCGATTGCCATCCTTATCCTTCCAAATCAGGACTCGCGCCGCCTTGCCGAGGGATTGGCCCTCTAGGTGCATCGATTTTTGCTTGCTTTGCCGATGAACGGCATAGAGCGCGAGCGCCGTGTGGATCGCTTCAATCGCGTCGCTGCTTAGAAGACCCCCTCGCAGCGTGATGCCCCAAACCTCGGGAGTTTCGCTGGGGTTTTTTCCTGCCACGCGGCGCAATTTTGCCAAAGAAGCCCGTGCGTAAGGCGTTTCTTCGTCGAGTTCGCGAATTCGCTTCAGCACGAACTCGCCGATCTCCTCCTTTATGCTCATCTTCATCCTCCCTTGCCTAAATGCTTGCTGATCTCCCCAAAAAACCATCTATGCGCTATGGGGGTGTTTACAAGGCGGCCGTTTTTATCCTTGCGCCCTACGAAGGCAGCGCTCCCGGCCTCGGCTGCGAGCGCAGTCCCCCGCTTCAGAAGCTCTTTTCTTGCGGTAGCCCTCCATTTAATCATCTTTTCTTCGATGTCGTCTTCCTGGGGCGATATCCGCGCCAGCCAGTCGCGAAAGGGCTCGTCCAGCGCCGCATAGGCCTGCAGCTTTGGCAGGTCGCCGGCGCTCTTGCCATCGCCGCCCGCAGCCTTATCCAGATCATTCGCAAAGCGTCCCAGCGCGTAGACGCCCCTGTCGGTTTGGACGAGTACGTCTACAATGCGCTGTGCCCAGTCATCGTCCAAGTGCCCAAGGAGCTCGGCGTTGATATGAAGTGAGTCTGAAATCATCGTATCGACCACGCCCTGCATCGGTCCATATTCGTAGCCTACGGCCACCAAGGGAATGGTTCCCCTGATCTTAAGTTCATTCAGCCAAGCCAAGACCGGCGGCCTTCGGGTTTCCTTACTGGTGTCGCCTTTAAGTGGTAAAAGCGCCCCCAGATCGCGCCAGATCTGCCGCGTCGAGTCGTGGGTCTTCGGGATGAAACCCTGCTTGGCGATAGAGCTTTGGTGCCAGCCGCTCATCTGCTCGATGAAGGTATTTCCCTTTTCGAATACATCGCCGTAGGAAGAGATAATCCCCGTCGCCCGGCCATTTTCGGCAAAAAGGCGCGCCCTTCTGGACTGCCAGGTCAAAAGCTCCACATAGGATTTGGGGCGAAGCTCGAGCTTTGCGGCCGTCCTCGGCGGCTGTTCCCACGCGGGCGGCGCGAAGGGCAGAGGCTCCCCCGCCCCCGAGGAATTGAGCAGCACGAAGTTTAACATCAAGGTCTGGAAGAGGTTCTTTCCGCGCGGGTAGATCAGCCCCAGCTTGCCGCACCAGCCCGTTCCGCCGCCGTTTGGCGCCCCGCCGACGACTGAAGCCTTCTTGCCCGCATAATCCCAGGCCTGCAAGTCAACGAGCCAACGCGCGGCTTCGGCGAAGCTGATCGACTGCACGGCTGCACCGTTCATGGTCGAGAAAAAGCGGCGTTCTTCGCGGCTTGGTACGTCCGCGACGATCTGGGCGATGGGATTGATCTTCCCGTCGGCAGTCTGCAATCCCGCCACCTGCAGGAAGGGCTTTTCGTCGTCAAAGAGCCAAAACCGATCTCGATAGCCCTCTAAATAGCCTTCGATTTCGGCCATGGGGAAGCGCTTAGCCTCCTCATAAAGCCCCTTCCAAAACTCGATGGCGTCGCTATATGCACGCTCTTCCCGTGCCAGCGAGGCATAGAGCACCGCCAAGAGCAGCCGCAGGATGGCGGCATCCTGCGTGGGCAGTTCGCCCGCCAGGCCGTCGATTTCGTGCGCCTTGGCAAGGACTTCCTTCAGCGAGAGTTCTTCTATTTGCGCTCCCTTCCGAACGGCGATCCATTTTTCATCCAGCAGGTTAAACTCGCTCATCTTCCGCCTCCTTTTCGATGCTCAGCCCGTATTTTTGGTCGTAATGCAGCTTCTTTCCCTGAAGCTCGCAGCAAAACGCCTCATCCAGCACCAGGAAGAGCTCTCCGCGCAGCCAATGGCTCTCTTCCCAGGCTGGCGGGATGGCTTTTGCTTTTTGCTTTTCCAGCTCCTTGATGGTCTCATCGATGTTCCATGGCTTTGCCAGTTCGCTCAGCAGGCTTACGCTGCAGCCCGCGATGGTGAAGCCCAGGTCATCGTCCGGCATGCGATCATGCTCGATGAGCCTCCCGCCCTCGATCCAGGGCAAAAGATGCAGTCCGTCGCGAAGCCTTTGGATGACCAGCACTTCGATGGAGCCCGCGGAATCGCGCACCGAGGCTTCGCCCTGCCTGTCGGTAATGCAGCTTTTGTTAAAATCGAGCCAGCCGCTGAGGGATGGTCTGCCGCGCTTCGGATCCCCGAGCTGAAAGGTCGCGGCCTTGGTCTTTTTACAGTCAACCAGTTTCTCGAACGCGGCTTTTGCCGCCGCATAGCGCTCGTTTTCTTCTTCCGGCAGTTCGATGCAGCCGCCATAGGCCTCTCGCACCAACCCTGCGATGTCGTCTGGCAGTTTTAGCGAACTTGGCAATAGAAATTTGGTGTTCAGCAGGCTGTATTCGCCATACACGGCCTTCGCGCCGCCGTCGAATTCCTCCACGCCCATCACCAGGCAGCGGGGCAGCCTCAACCTTTCGGGGCGCGGGCGCTCGTGGCGATGCAGCCGCCCGATGCGCTGGATCAGCAGATCCATCGGGCAAAGATCCGTGAGCATCAGGTCAAAGTCGATGTCAAGCGACTGTTCGATGACCTGGGTCCCCACGACGATCTTCCTTTCAGGGCGTCTCGTTTCCCCTTTCGGCGGCCCAAGCTCAAGGAGCAGCGCAGCCTCTTTTTCGCTGCGGTCAAGGCTTAAAAAGCGCGAATGCAGCAACTCGACCGGCTCGCCGCCAAAATGCGCGGCGAGCCCTCGCGCGAGTTCTTGCGCCTTGCCAACCGTGCTCACGACGATCCCCGCACAGCCGCCCTCCGCCAGCAATTCGTCGAGTTTTTGGGCGATATCGCCCTCGAAACGCTCGATGAAGACCTCTTTTTCTCGATTCCTGCCCGAATCGCTCGGAACGACCCGGCAAATGGCTCTTCCATTAGAAAGGGTTAGAATGGGGTAATCTGAGCCGCTTAAATCCTCGCTCGGCTTTGTGCCCAAATAGGCTTCAAGAAGCTCCTTGCGCGTTGCGGGCGGCAGCGTGGCGGATAGAACCACCACGGGCGCGCCGTATTCGCCGAGCCATCGAAGAGCCCGATAAAGGTAGCTATCCATATAGGCATCATAAGCGTGCACCTCGTCCACGATGACGACCTTATTCGCCAGCCCCAAATGGCGCAGGGCCAGGTGCTTGTGCCGCAGGGCGCCCATCAAAAGCTGGTCGACGGTGCCGATTG
>JAITTC010000019.1 GCA_031287285.1 Christensenellaceae bacterium | reverse complement strand
GCTCCTGTCGGTATAGTGGGTGTGCAGGAGCTCATGCGCCAGGTGGCCGTTGGGCTCGCCCAGAAACTCGTCGTAGAGCTTCTTCAGCGACTCATTCTGGTGGGACTTGCGCAACGTCTGCGCCTCATCCTCGGTGTAGATAGCCTTGGCGCGCACCTGGCGCGGATCGACATCCAGGCGCACGCGCGAGGAAACGATCGGCTGGCCGCCGCCGGTCACGCAGCCGCCCGGGCAGCCCATGACTTCGATGAAGGTGTAGTTCGCCTCGCCGTTTTTGACCTTTTCTATCAGCTTGCGGGCGTTGCCCGTGCCGTTGGCCACGGCGACCTTGATCTCTTTGCCGGCCAGGGTCAGTCTCGCTTCCTTCACGCCCTCGATGCCGCGCACGGCGGTATAATCGAGCTTTTGAAGGTCCTTCCCCTCTAAAATATCGGCCACGGTGCGGAGCGCGGCCTCCATTACGCCGCCGGTTGCGCCAAAGATCGCGGCAGCGCCGGTGGACTCGCCCAAAAGGTCGTCAAAGCCCTCGTCGGGCAGGTTCACGAAGTCGATGCCAAGCTCCTTAATCATGCGGGCAAGCTCGCGGGTGGTGATCACGGCGTCCACATCGCGCAGGCCGTTTACGTTCATTTCGGGCCTTTGGGCCTCGAACTTCTTGGCCACGCAGGGCATCACCGAAACGGTGAAGATCTTCTTGGGGTCGATGCCCGCGATCTTGGCGTAATAGCTCTTAATCACGGCGCCCAGCATCTCGTGCGGGGATTTGCAGCTCGAAAGATTGGGCAGGAACTCGGGGTAGTTGTGCTCGATGAACTTGATCCAGCCGGGCGAGCAGGAGGTAATCATCGGCAGCACGCCGCCGTTCTGAATGCGACTGAGCAGCTCGGTGCCCTCTTCCATGATGGTGAGGTCCGCGCCGAAGTTCGTGTCAAAGACGCGATCAAAGCCCATCCTGCGAAGGGCGGCGGCCAGCTTGCCGGTCACGCGGGTGCCCATGGGCAGGCCGAACTCTTCGCCAAGCGCCACGCGCACGGCCGGGGCCGGCTGCACGATCACGACCTTGTCGGGATCGCCCAGGGCGTCAAAGACCGCCTTGGTCGAATCCTTCTCGCGCAGCGCGCCCACGGGGCAGGCCATGATGCACTGGCCGCAGTTGATGCAGGCCACGGAGCCGATATCCGCGTTGAAGGGGGATTCGACGATGGTATTGAAGCCGCGGTTTACGCGCCCGATCACGCCGACGCCCTGCACGTTATGGCAGGCAGCGACGCAGCGGCCGCAAAGGATGCACTTATTGGCGTCCCGCTCGATGGAGGGGGAGCTTAGGTCGATCTCGTAGCTGTTCATCGCGCCTTCATACGCGATGTCGCGCACGCCCAAATTCTCGGCCAGAGTCTGCAGCTCGCAATTTTGATTGCGCACGCAAGTGAGGCACTTTCTGTCGTGGCAGGAAAGGATGAGCCCGAGATTGACCTTGCGCGCCTCGCGCACGGCTGGCGTGTTGGTCTTAACCACCATGCCCTCGTTGATCGGCATCACGCAGGCTGCGCTCAGCGCCCTGGCGCCGGTGTCTACCACGCACATGCGGCAGGCACCGATCTCGTTGATATCCTTGAGGTAACATAGCGTGGGAATGTAGATATTGGCTAGCTTCGCGGCCTCCAGCACGGTGGAACCGGCGGGGGCTTCTACCGCAATGCCGTCAATGGTGAGCTTAACCATGTCCATTTTACCTTACTCCTCCTTGCTTTACTTGCGGGAGATCGCTGCGAAGCGGCATTTTTCCATGCAGGCGCCGCATTTGATGCACTTTTCTTGGTCGATCGTGAAGGTCTTGCGCACCTCGCCGGAAATCGCGCCAACGGGGCAGATCCTCGAGCAGAGCGAGCAGCCCGTGCACTTTTCGGGGTCGATCGTGTACTGCAGAAGCGACTTGCAGTGCCCTGCGGGGCAGCGCTTTTCGTAGATATGGGCCTCGTACTCGTCGCGGAAGTACTGCAGGGTAGACAGAACGGGGTTCGGGGCCGTCTGCCCAAGGCCGCAAAGGGCCGCCGCCTTGATGTTCTTGGCCAGGGTTTCGAGCTTTTCGATGTCGCCATCCTCGCCCTTGCCCTCGACGATACGCTCGAGGATCTCGAGCATGCGCCTGGTGCCGATGCGGCAGGGCGGGCACTTGCCGCAGCTCTCGTCCACGGTGAAATCGAGGAAGAAGCGGGCGATATCGACCATGCAGTTGTCTTCATCCATGACGATCATGCCGCCGGAGCCCATCATCGAGCCGATCTGGATCAGCGAGTCGTAATCGATTGAAACGTCGAGGCAGGAAACCGGAATGCAGCCGCCCGAGGGGCCGCCGGTCTGCGCTGCCTTAAAGGCCTTGCCATTGGGGATGCCGCCGCCGATATCGTAGATGATCTCGCGCAGCGTCGTGCCCATCGGGATCTCGACCAGGCCGGTGTTGTTGATCTTGCCGCCCAGGGCGAAAACCTTGGTGCCCTTTGACTTTTCGGTGCCCATCGAGGCGAACCACTCGGCGCCGTTTAAGACGATCTGGGCGATGTTTGCGTAGGTTTCGACGTTGTTGAGCACGGTCGGCTTATCGAACAGGCCCTTGTTCGCGGGGAACGGCGGGCGGGGGCGCGGCTCGCCGCGCTTGCCCTCGATGGAGTTCATCAGCGCGGTTTCTTCGCCGCAGACGAAAGCGCCGGCGCCCAGGCGAATGTCGAGATCAAAGCTGAAGCCGGTATCCAGGATGTTTTTGCCCAAAAGGCCGTATTCCCTGGCCTGGCCGATCGCGATTTGCAGGCGCTTGACCGCGATTGGGTACTCGGCGCGCACGTAGATATAGCCCTGGTCGGCGCCGATTGCGTAGGCCGCGATGGCCATGGCCTCAATCACCGCGTGCGGGTCGCCTTCCAGCACCGAGCGATCCATAAAGGCGCCGGGGTCGCCCTCGTCTGCGTTGCAGCAAACGTATTTTTTATCGCCCACCGCGTTGCGGGTGAACTGCCACTTCGTGCCCGTGGGGAAGCCTGCGCCGCCGCGGCCGCGCAGGCCGGAGGCCTTCACCGCGTCGATGACCTCTTGGGGCTGCATCTCGGTCAGCGCCTTGGCGAGGGCCTTGTAGCCGTCAAAGGCGATGTATTCGTCGATGCGCTCGGGGTCGATCACGCCGCAGTTGCGCAGCGCCACGCGCTTTTGCTTCTTGTAAAAGTCCACTTCGTCGAGGGACTTGATCGTTTCGTCTTCCTTGACGGCATCCGCCACCAGAAGTTTTTTCACGATGCGGCCCTTGAGAAGATGCTCCTGCACGATTTCGTCTACGTTATCGGGCGTGATGCGAGCGTAGAAGGCGCCCTCTGGGTAGACGATGACGATGGGCCCCATTTCGCACAGGCCAAAACAGCCCGTGCGCACAACCCTGACTTCCTTATCGAGCCCGGCCTTGCCGATGCCCTCTTCAAAGAGGCGAATCAGCTCGGCGGAGCCTGAGGAAGTGCAGCCAGTGCCGCCGCAAACAAGCACGTGCGAACGGTATAAATCCATTTCCTATTCCTCCCAAACTGTCTTCCGCGTTATTTCTTTACGCTGCCAATGGTGTATTCGGCCACAACTTGGCCGTTGACGATGTGGTCGCTCATCACCTTTGCCGCCTTTTCGGGCGTCATCTTCACGTAGGTGACCTTTTCTTGCCCGGGCGCGAAGACCTCGACCAGCGGCTCGTATTCGCACATGCCGATGCAGCCGGTCTGCGACACGGCGACATCCTGCAGGCTGCGGTTGGCGACCTCTTCCACGAACTTCATCATCACGGGCCTGGCCCCGGCCGCGATGCCGCAGGTTGCCATGCCGACCACGATGCGGGTGCCCTTGCGGTCGTTGCGGATGCCGACTTCTTGAAGGGTTCTTTGGCGAATTGCTTCCAGATCCTTTAGGGATTTCATTTTACATACCTCCATGCAGAGATTCGATGCCTTCTTTCAGGCTTTCCATCATCCAAGCCGCCACATCCGGGCTGTTTAAGGGGATTTCGGCCCCCAAAACCCCGCGAATCTGGCGGGTATCAAACAAAAACTCGTCTTCGTTTACGCGCACCAAGAGCCTGAAATCAAGCTGAGGGTTGGAGTT
>JAITTC010000233.1 GCA_031287285.1 Christensenellaceae bacterium | reverse complement strand
GATCTGGAAGCGCTGCAGGTAGGCGAAGGAGGGGCAGAAAACGAGGAAATTTCCCCGTTTTTTCGTCTTGACGAAGGCCGCGACGGCATCGGCCGCCGGGCCGTAGCTGCCTTCGCGCAGCGAGTAGCGCATCTCGAGCGGCAGGTGAAGGCAGCGGAGGTTTTCGGCCGGGAAGGGCGACGGAAGGGAGAGGGCTTCGGCGCCCGAAAGGCCCGAAAGCCTGCTGTAAAAGGGCGCGGGCGTCAGCGTGGCCGAGAAGAGGGCGACGCTTTTTGCCTTTTTATAGGTTTCTTCCAGCATCGGGGAGGCATCCAGGCATAGAAGGCGCACGGACCAACTCCGCCCGCCCGCGGAATAGAGGGCGAGGCCGTTTTGCAAGCCCTCGTCTGCGCAGCGCAGAAAGGCTTCGACGGCCCAGAAGCACTCGCGAAGGGGCCTGATCTCGGCGCTGAAATTCTCTTCGCTGATCAGGGGGAAGAGCGCGCGCAGGGCTTCTAAAAAGGGCGGGCTTTCCCTTTCGAAGAAGGGGCCGCTCTTATCTTGCGCAAAGCAGGCCCGAACTTCATGCAAAAAGGCCTTGAGCTCCGCCGTGCCGGGGCCTTCTTTTATGCCCCTTATCGCCTTTTCGAGCGGCGCGAACAGCGAGGAGCTGATCTTGGCCGAGAACATCTCGCGGCTGCGCGCGGGCAGGTTGTGCGCTTCGTCGATGAGCAGCGCCTGCGGCCGTTTGCCGCCGCCGAAGAAGCGCTGCAGCCGCGCGCGGGGGTCGAAGGCGTAGTTGTAGTCCCCGATGAGAACCTCGCAGTGGAGCGAGAGGTCGAGGCTGAACTCGTGCGGGCAAAGGCGGTGCCGCAGCGCGCTTTCGCGCAAAAACTCCATGGCGTAGGGGCCTGTTTGCCTCAAAACCTCGGCAAGCGCTTCCGGCAGGCGATCGTAGTAGCCATGGGCGTTTGGGCAGCTTCCGCCTTCGCAAAAAGCGCGGGCAAAGGGGCAGAGCTTTTCCTTCGCGGCAAGCTCGAGGGCGCGCAGGTTCTTCAAATCAAGGCCCCGAAGGCAATCAAGCGCGGCCGCCTTGCCCGTGCCCCGGGCGCTCAGGTAAAAGACGCGGTTCAGCTCGCCCCTGCCCAGGGCCTGAAGCGCCGGGAAGAGCAAAGAGAGCGTCTTGCCGATGCCGGTCGGCGCTTCCGCCAGCAGGCGCCCCCCGCCCTCAAAGCAGCGGGCCGCCGCTTCCATGAGCTCTGCCTGGCCCTTGCGCAGCGAGGGGAAGGGGAAGCGAAGCGCCGCGATTTCGGCGGCGAGCAGGCTGTGGTGGTGGATGCCCGCCCGAAGAAAGCTGAAATAGGGCTCGACGAGCGATTCAAAGAAGGCAGAAAGCTCTGAAAAGCTTTGCTCCTTCGTGAAGCTCAGCCGCTCCCCGCTGCCAAGGTTTAGGAAGCTTAGGCGAATCGCGATGGAAGAAAGGCCGTTTTGCAGCGCGAAGATGTAGCCATAGACGAAGGCCTGCGCCCAATACAGGGGGAAGTCCTCCTCGCCGATCAGGGAGAGGGCAAGGCGCGTGGTCTTGATTTCCTCAATGCAGGGGGGATCCTCGAAAAGCCTGTCGATCCTGCCATAGATGGTCAAGCTGAGATCGGGGCGCGAAACGGTCAGCGCGAGGCCGACCTCGTTTCGGCCGCCGCCCTCCGCCTGCAGGAGACGGTGGCCTTCCGCGCCTTCGAGCAGGCGCGAAACCGAGCCGCTGCCCGGCAAATCGCCCCGGCGAAGAACTTCCTCGACCAAGTTGCGCGCGCCGACGCGAAAAACCCGCATGAAGCCGCCTCCTTCCAAAGCCCCGAGAAAACTGCTATACTACAGGGAGTATAACAAAGGGCAAAAGGGCCTGTCAAAGCGAGGGGGCGGACGAATGCGCGGCGAAAAGGAGGCGCTCGCCTTCTTTCAGGCCTATTTGGGGGAAGATCGCGCCTTTAGCCGCGATTTGGCGCGCCCCGGGCCCATCCTCGTTCTGCTGCCGGGCGAAACGATGCAGCCGCCCGAGGAGGACTGCCTGGCTTCACCGGGCGGTCGCTGGGTCGTTGGCGCGCTGCGGGTGCCGGAGGGCGAGTTCCGCGGCGTTGAGCGCGAGGGAAGGATCGTGAGCTGGGCCGTGGCCGGCAGGGAGCGCCATGGCGCGCGGCTCTTGACCGTGGAAACCGATTGGGCCTTTCGCGGGCAGGGGCTGGCCGGGCAGGCGCTGCGCGCCCTTTGCCGCGACTTGCCGGGGGAAGTGCTGATCTACCTTTGCGATGAAAAGAACGGCGCTTCGCTGCAGGCCGCGCGGAAGGCTGGCTTTGAGCTGTTCGGCAAGATCTGCGGGGAAGAGGGGCTTTAGGAGCTTGGGGAACCGAAGAGCTGGGCGCGCTCTCGGCCCGCGATCGCCGCGATGCCGCGCCAAGGTTGCGAAAGCCGAAGCCTCGGCCTTGCTAAATACCTCGGGCCGATATTTCACTTGGAGAGCGGGCGGATTCTGACTGCAAGCGGGAAAAAAGCCGCTCGAGCTATGGGCTTCGAGGCAGCCGCGATGGGTACGGGGCGGGCGCCGCTTGCGGAGGATGCGGTGGCCCGCGATCCAAGCAGGGAAGCCATTGCAAGCCAAGGGGAGCTATGGACGCCGGGAGCGCAGCTGCGCTTCCATCGAATAGAATCGCATCCACGACGACGAAAGAAGGTTTAACTTGATCCTTATACAAAATCTGCGGGCTCCGTTGGAGCATGACTTGCAAACGCTCTTAAACCTGGCCTGCCGAAGGCTGCAGATCGAGCCTGCGGCGGTGAAGGAGCTTAAGGTGCTGAAAAAGAGCGTCGACGCCCGCGACAAGGCCGATATTCACTTCGTGTTCCATCTGCTGCTGGGCCTGGAGGATGCGGCTGCCGAGGAGCTGCTCGCCGGGCGGTCGAACGCCGAGATCTACGCTGAGCCGCAGCCGCCCGCCCTGCCCGAGGCGCCGAAGGGGATTTTGCGCCCGGTCGTGGTCGGCGCGGGGCCGGCGGGGCTGGTTGCCGCGCTGATCCTGGCAAAGGCCGGGGCGCGGCCCCTCTTGATTGAGAGGGGAAGGCCCGTGGAGCAGCGCCAAAGGGACGTAGCCGCCTTTTTCGCCACCGGCAGGCTGGACCCTTCTTCCAACGCGCTGTTTGGCGAAGGGGGCGCGGGCGCTTTTTCAGACGGGAAGCTGACCACGGGCATCAAAAGCCCCTACATTCCCTTCATTTTGAAGGAGTTCGCAAAAGCCGGCGCGCCGGAAGAAATTCTTTATGCGGCCAAGCCGCATATCGGCACCGACTTTTTGCCAAAAATGCTCAAGGGGCTGCGGGAAAGGATCCTTTCGCTTGGTGGGGAGATCCGCTTCGGCACGAGGCTGAGCGGCCTTGTGCTAAGGGAAGAAGGGCTTCGCGCCGTGTGGATCGAGAGCGAAGAGGGAGCGGAGGAGCTTCCCTGCGAAAGGCTGCTGCTCTGCATCGGCCACAGCGCGCGCGATACCTTCGCCATGCTGCGCGAAAGCGGGCTGCGCATGGAGCAGAAGGCCTTTTCCATCGGGCTGCGCATCGAGCACCCGCAGGCGCTCATCGACAGGGCGCAGTACGGCGAGTTCGCCGGGCACCCGGCGCTCGGCGCTGCCGAGTATAAGCTTAGCTGCCATTTGCCGGGCGGCCGATCGGTCTATAGTTTTTGCATGTGCCCGGGCGGGCGGGTTCTGGCCGCAACCTCGGAAGAGGGCCTGCTCAACATCAACGGCATGAGCGCCTTCGCCCGCGATGGCGAGAATGCCAACAGCGCGCTGCTTTGCTCGGTGGAACCCGGCGACTTTGGCGGGGAGGGCCCGCTGGCCGGCATCGAGTTCCAGCGGCGCTTCGAAAAAAAGGCCTTTGAGGCCGGTGGCGGGCGCTTTTTTGCCCCGGCTCAGTTGGTGGGGGACTTTCTCGCCGGGCGCGAGAGCCGCGCCTTCGGCGCGGTGCGGCCGAGCTTTGCCCCGGGCGTGACGCCCGCCGATTTGCGCGCCTGCCTGCCGGGCTTTGCCGCCCAGGCCATTCGCGAGGCGCTGCCGCAGTTCGCAAGGCGGGTGCGAGGATTTACAGACCACGAGTCGGTTTTAACGGGCGTGGAAACTCGATCGTCCTCGCCCTTGCGCATTCCGCGCGACCAAATCAGCCTGCAGAGCAGCATTTTTGGCCTTTACCCCTGCGGCGAGGGCGCGGGCTACGCGGGGGGAATTCTTTCTGCCGCTGCGGACGGCGCGCGCTGTGCGGCCGCGCTGCTGGAGGCAGCTCAAAATTCATCGAAGGGAAGGGAATGAGATGCCGTTTATCAAGGATGTGAGGGGAAATTCCGTCGTTGCGATTTGGGAGGGCGAGGGCGTTTGCGTGGCCTCTGCGCAGGACGCGCTGGACATGCTGGCCAACGTGCACTATGAAGCCTGCGCAAAAGCCCTGCTTTTGCCCAAGAGCGCCGTTGCGGAGGCTTTTTTTGACCTAAAAACCGGCCTTGCGGGGGAGGTTTTGCAAAAGTTTGTGAATTATCGCCTTGCGCTGTGCATCCTGGGCGATTTTTCGGGCTATGGAAGCCAAGCGCTTCGGGACTTCATCTACGAGAGCAACAAGGGCGGGCAGATCCTTTTTATGAACGATAAGGAAGAGGCGCTGAATAGGCTCCACGCCCTGCAACAGTAAGGAGAAGGCAAATGGACTTAAACCGCGTGACGATCTACGCCTCTGAGGAGGCGCTGGAATTGGTGGGCTATACCCTGAGCGAGCTTGGGCTCGCGCAGTATGAGGTCATCGAGAGCGCAGAAACCGTGCAGCGCTTTTTGGACGAAAGCGCAGCCCATTGGGACTATGTGGAGGCATCGGAGGTGCTGGCCACAAGACGGCCCTGCGTGCGCGTCTATTTGGCGCAGGATGAAATTGGCGCAGGGCAGCTGCGCCGGGTCAGGCAGGCGGTGGAGGCATTGCGCGAGAGCATCGTGGGGATCGATCCCGGGCCCCTGCACATCGAGCTGGACCCCGTTCGCGAGGAGGATTGGGCCAATAACTGGAAGCAGTATTACAAGCCCACGCCCATCGGGAAGAGGCTGCTGATCAAGCCCTCCTGGGAGGCGCTGGGCGAAAACCCGGAGGGAAGGGTTGTTCTGAACATGGACCCGGGCATGGTTTTTGGTACGGGGACGCACGAAACCACGCAGCTTTCCCTTCTCATGCTGGAGGAGTATATTGGCGGCGACGAAAAGGTCGTCGATTTGGGCTGCGGCAGCGGAATTCTTTCGATCGGGGCGTTGCTGCTCGGCGCAAGCGAAGCGGTTGGCATCGACATCGACCCAAACGCCGAGGCGATTTGCCGCATCAACCTGGAAGATAACGGCTTTGCCCCAGGAAGGGCCAGGTTTTTAACCGGAAACGTGCTGGACGAGGCCTTCGACGACTCGATTTTTGGCGGGAAGGCGGACATCGTGGCGGCGAACATCGTGGCGGGGGTACTCATCCCGCTGATGCCCGTCGTGCCAAGGCTATTGGAAGAGGGGGGCGTCTTGATCTGCTCGGGCATCATCTCCGAAAGACGAAGCGAAGTGGTTCGGGCGATGGAGGACGCAGGCCTTTGCCTGCTGGCAGAGCACGAGCAGAAGGACTGGATTTGCCTGGCGGGGAGATTGCAAGAGAAGGCCTAAGCAGGGCGGTTCCACGGGTAACGGAACGGGCGCGCTCGCTCCGCTCGCGCGCCAGGGGCGGGCGCCGCGCTGCGCGCGGCTGCCCGGCAAGAAGGCCCGGGCTCAGGCCTTCGGTCTGGCCCGGCGCCTTTCTTGCCGGCCCCCGGAGGCAAGCCTCCGGGCCCGCCCCCGAAGCTGCGATTCGCGCCCCTGCGCTGAGCCCTTGCGCCCTCCTTTTTGATGAAGCCTTTGCGCGTACTTGCTGGATTGCCGCGTCGCTTACGCTCCTCGCAATGACGGGGAGAGGCGCCGAGGCAAGCCTTCAGGCCCGCCCCCGAAGCTGTGATTCGCGCCCCTGCGCTGAGCCTTTGCGCCCTCCTTTTTGATGAAGCCTTTGCGCGATCTTGCTGGATTGCCGCGTCGCTTACGCTCCTCGCAATGACGGGGAGAGGCGCTGAGGCAAGCCTCCGGGCCCGCCCCCGAAGCTGCGATTCGCGCCCCTGAGCTGAGCCCTTGCGCCGCCCGTCTTGGGCTGCGCATCGTCGCCGCTTCTTGGCTGGCCCCCTGCCCTTGCGGGGATTGATCCTTCCCCCATATTTAAAGCGAGCCCCGGGCCATTGGCCCGGGGCTCGCTTTTTAAATCCGCGCGATTTTGGTCGATTAAACCTCGATTTGCGCCTGAACCGCGCCGGCCCCCTCGATGAGGGGCGCGATTTGGTTCTTCAGGAAGGCGTCGACCTGCTCGGGGCAGCGGCCGATATAGAGTCTTGGGTCGAGCAGCCCTTCGAGCTGATGGAGGCTCAGCCCAAAGGCCGGGTCGGCGGCGAGGCGCTCCGTCAGGTCGCAATCCGCTCCCTCCTCCTTCATGCGGCGGGAAGCTTCCATCGAGTGCTCGCGGATTCTTTCGTGCAGGGCCTGCCGGTCCCCGCCGCGGCGCACGGCTTCCATCAGGATGTTTTCGGTGGCCATGAAGGGCATGAACTCCTTCAGCCTGCGCTCGATGATTCGGTCATAGACGATGATGCCGTCTGAAACGTTGAGCATAAGACGCAGAACCGCGTCGGTGGCGAGGAAGGCCTCGGCGATTGAAAGCCTGCGGTTTGCGGAGTCGTCCAGCGTTCTTTCGAGCCACTGCGTGGAGGCCGTTATGGCGGGATTCTGCGCCTGGCTGATGACGAAGCGCGAAAGGGAGCAGATGCGTTCGGAGCGCATGGGGTTGCGCTTGTAGGCCATCGCGGAGGAGCCGACCTGGCCCTTTTCAAAGGGCTCCTCCATCTCGCGCATGTGCTGCAGGAGGCGCAGATCGTTGCCGAACTTCGAGGCGCTCTGCGCGATGGAGGAAAGGAGATTTAAAACCCTCGAATCGAGCTTGCGCGGGTAGGTCTGCCCGCTGACCGGGAAAACGGG
This sequence comes from Christensenellaceae bacterium, assembly GCA_031287285.1. GTDB lineage: Bacteria > Bacillota > Clostridia > Christensenellales > UBA1750 > JAITGM01. The sequence goes on along the minus strand of JAITTC010000233.1, from coordinate 615 downwards.
CAGGCCAAAGCGCGCCGCGATCTTCGCATCAAGGGCCTCGACCTTTTCGTGATCGCCCTCAAACAGGGCCAAAAAGCTGGCCTGCGTGCCGGTGGTGCCGCGCGAGCCGAGCAATTTCAGCGAGGAAAGCGTGAAATCGAGCTCTTCGACGTCGAGGAGCAGGTCCTGCATCCAAAGCGTGGCCCGCTTGCCCACCGTCACGGGCTGGGCGGGCTGCAGGTGGGTGTAGCCAAGCGCGGGCAGCGAACGATATTTGGCGGCGAAGGCAGAAAGGTTTTTGAGCACCCCCACGAGCTTTTCACGAAGGAGCAGCAGCCCCCTTTGCAGGATGAGGATATCGGCATTGTCGGTCACATAGCAGGAGGTCGCCCCCAGGTGGATGATGCCCTTGGCCAGAGGCGCCTTCAGGCCGTAGGCGTGCACATGGGCCATCACATCGTGGCGGATCTCCCGCTCTTTTTCGGCGACCGCCGCGTAGTCGATGTCGTCCAGATGCTGCTCGAGCTGGCTGAGCTGCTCCTGCGTGATCGGCAGGCCAAGCTCCATCTCGGTCTGGGCCAGCGCGGCCCAAAGCCTGCGCCAAAGCCCGTATCTCGTGTCGTTTGAAAAGAGGGC
>JAITTC010000171.1 GCA_031287285.1 Christensenellaceae bacterium | reverse complement strand
GGCCTGGGCGGACGGCGGAACCCATCTCGCCTTGCCGCTCGGCGCTCTGCTGCAAAGGGCGAAGGGGCAGTGCCTGAAGTTCGTGATCTGGATGGGCGAGGAGCCGGAAAAACTGCATGCCCTGCGCAAAAGGCTGGAGGCGCGAGGTTTAAGCGTCGCGAGCTCCTGGGCGGGGAATATCGAGGTCATGGCAGAAGGGGTCGATAAGGGCGAAGGCCTTGCCGCGCTGGCCGCAGGCCTTCGCCTTTCGATGGAAGAAGTCATGGTTTTGGGCGATAACGAGAACGACGCGGGCATGTTCCGCGCGGCCGGCCTGCCCGTGGCGATGGGCAACGCCACGCCCGAAATCAAGGCCTTGGCCAGGGACGTCACCCATGACAACAACCACGGCGGGGTGGCTGCCGCGCTGAAAAAGCATCTGCATCTAACGTGCTAAGGAGGGGTCATTCGATGGAAACGACGGGCCTTCCCGCTGAACTAAAGGGGATGCTGCGGGGCTTTTCGCCCGTGGCGGACCGGATGGGGGGGTCCAGGGCGCGGGTCTACCGCTATGAGCGGGGCGAAACCGCGCTTTACCTGAAGCTTTCCCCCATCAACGACGAGATTCGCCGCGAAAGGGATCTGCTGCTCTGGCTGAAGGGCCGCCTGCCCGTGCCGGACTGCCTCTTTTATGCGGAAGAAGGCGAAAACGCTTGCCTGCTCAGCAGCGAGATGCGGGGGAGCCTCGCCAGCGTCTATGGGGACGTCGCCGTGGAGCCCTACGCGGAAACCGTGGCCCGCGCGGCGGAAGGGCTGAAGCTCTGGCAGTCCGTAGACATCGGCGCCTGCCCTTATTCCGCGACCCTCGACGATAAGCTCGCCCTCTCGCTGCGAAACATCAAAGGGGAAACTGTAAGCCTGGACGGCTACGGCCCCGGCGAGGAGTTCGCCTCGCCCATGGCGCTTTATCACTACCTTACAGCCCATCGCCCGCCCGAAGAAAAAAGCCTCACGCACGGGGATTACTGCCTGCCCAATCTCTTCATTAAGGGCGGAAAAATCAGCGGCTTTATAGACTTTGGGCGCGGGGGCGTGGGCTGCAAGTGGCAGGATATCGCCATCTGCACGCGCTCGCTGCGGCGCAACCTGCGCCATTTGGGCGAGAAAAGGGAGGAGTATGTCGCGCTTTTATTCAAGGAGCTGGGCATAGAGCAGAACATGGAGCGAGTGCGTTACTATTGCCTGCTCGACCGATTGGTTTGGGCAAGGCGCTAGGGCGGCGGAAGACCAAGCGGCGGCGCTGCAAGGATTTTTGTGGCATGGCCGCGAATCGTATAAGGGGGCGAAGCCCCTGGCGGCCCCAAACCCGATTCATGAGGAGGTTTTTACCATGCTATATGAGCGCGCGGAACTAAAAAACCTGCAAAAAACGCTGGGCTGCCGCTTGCTTTGGGTTTTTTTGAGCTTTCTTCTGCCCTTTGGCGCGGGGCTTACGCTGATGTTCACGGCGCGCAGCGAGTGGCTTTCGCTACTGCTGAGCTTTGTTGGCGCGGCGGCCGCCATCTTCCTGTTCGCCTTCGTGGCGCGGCCGGCCCTCGCCTATTACCGCTTCGTCAAGGACGTAACCGAGGGCACCAGCCGCTCCTTTGCCGGCCGCTTCCTGCGGAAGGAAGAAAGATCCTTCCGCGAGGGCATCTGGTGCGAAACCCTGTATTTTGAAGACGCCAAAAACGGGGAGGAGCGGCTCTGCTATTTGGACGCGGAACGGCCCTACCCCTTCAAGCCCGGCGCCGAATATGGGCTGATCACGCACGGCCAGTCCATCATCGGCGTCGAAGAAACGAAGCCGCCGCAGGATCAACCGGCATGCTAGAGAAAATGGACGAGTTCTTCATCGCGAGGCTCGATGGCTACGACGAGCACATGCTGCGCGATGTGGAAGGCGTGGCGGAGGGCTATGTGGAGCTGGCCAGGCAGCTGCCCGAGGGGGCGCGAACGCTGCTGGACCTCGGCTGCGGCACGGGCCTTGAGCTGGGCGAACTCTTCAAGCGCTGCCCGGAGCTGGCCGTAACCGGAATCGACCTCACCCGGGCCATGCTCGATAAACTGGGCGAAAAATACGCGGGCAAGCCGCTCGAGCTGATCTGCGGGAGCTACTTGGGCCGCGATTTTGGCGAAATGGCCTTCGATGCCGCCGTTTCGTTCGAAACCCTGCACCACCTCCCTCACAACGAGAAAAGGGCCCTCTATAAAAGGCTCTTTCGGGCGATCAAGCCGGGCGGAAGATATATCGAGGGCGACTACATAGTCGATACGCAGGCGGAAGAAGACCGCTGGTTTGCAGAAAGCGCCAGGCTTCGCGCCGAGCAGGGAATTCCAGACGGCGAGTTCGTGCATTTTGACACGCCATGCACCGTCGAAAACCAAATCCTGCTCCTTCGCGAGGCCGGCTTCCTAGGGGTTTCGCAGGTTTGGCGAAGCGGAAACACGGTCGTCCTCGCGGCCGAAAAGGGGGAAGCGGATGCAGGGCGGCCTTGAGATTCGCGGCCTTGAGGAGGCCGATCTGCCAGAGGCGCTGCGCCTCGTTTGGCAGACCTTCCTCGAATTCGAAGCGCCCGAATATTCCGCCGAGGGCGTGCGCGAATTCGAGCGCTTCATCGAGCTGAAGGCGATGCGCGCCAAGCTGCAGCGGGGCGAGATGCTCTTTTGGGGCTGCTTTGAGGCGAGAGAGGTCGTTGGCCTGCTCGCGGCCAGAGCGCCCTGCCATATCTCCCTCCTTTTCGTGAAGAAGAGCCACCATCGGCGAGGCATCG
>JAITTC010000126.1 GCA_031287285.1 Christensenellaceae bacterium | reverse complement strand
GGCCTGCGCTTAGACTATATGATGCTCGATCAGGACGAGAGCTTTTGGCAGGAGCTCCTTCAGCACCACATAAGCGGGCAGCTGAAGGTCGCCCCGGAGCATGTCGCGCCCGGGGTTTTAAGGCTCATGGGCAAGCCCGGCTGCGCGGTGTATGATGCCTTTTGCCAAAAATACAAGGCCATGAACGATCGCCTGCGCAAGAACCAGTACCTGGTGCCCTACTTCATCTCGGCCCACCCCGGCAGCACGCTGAAAGACGCCATAGAGCTCGCGATTTACCTCAAGCGCATCGGCCACCAGCCCGAGCAGGTGCAGGATTTTTACCCCACGCCAGGCACGCTTTCCACCGCCATGTGGCACACGGGCCAAAACCCGCTCACGGGCGAAGCCGTCTATGTGCCAAAGAGCGAGGACGAAAAGCTGATGCAGCGAGCTCTGCTCCAGTTCCAAAACCCATTAAATCACGCACTGGTGCGCAGGGCCCTGCAGAAGGCGGGCCGCGCCGACCTGATCGGCTACGGGCCGCGCTGTTTGGTCCCGCCAGAAAGGGCGAGAGGCGAGAAAAAAGAAGAGACAAAAGCGGGGAGGGCAAACAAAAATGGGCCTTCCAAGCCCGGAAGGCCCAAAAACATGGGCAAGCCGAAGAAAAAAGCGGGGAAGAGCCCTAAATGAGCTTCTTTTGCAGCCATCTGCCGCTCTTGAAGCGCCAAACGAAGAACCCGGCGCGCGCGACCCAGTCCAGCACCATGGCAAGCCAGACCCCGGCCACGCCGAGCCCCAGGCCAAGCGGCAGGCCGAAGATCGTATCCAGGCTGAAGACATAGCTCGCGCCCAGGCGAAAGACCCACATGCAGGCGATGGAAGCGACCATGCAAAAGCGCACGTCGTTCGAGGCGCGCAGGGCGCTGGGCAGCGTGAAGGCCCAGGGCCAGAAGGTCACCACGCCCAGGGTATGGATGAGGATCAGCGTGCCAACGACCCCCTTGGTTTCGGAGCTTACATTGAACAGCCCGTAGAACAGCTCCCGGCAGGGGTAGAGGATGAGACTGAGGCCCACGATGCCGCCCACGGCGAAGAGCATGAGCTTGTTGGCGTAGCGCGCGGCCTGCTGATCGTCGTTTGCGCCGACGCAGCGGCCAACCACCGTGAGCATCGCCAGGCCTATGGAGCTGCCCGGCAGGGTTTGCAGCTGCGAGAAGAGGTTTGCGATGGCGTTGGCCTCGATGCCGATGGTGCCAAAGCTCGAGATCAGGCTGGCGACCATGACCTTGCCGATCTGGAAGATGCTGTTCTCAAAGCCGCTGGGGATGCCGATATGCAGGATGTTCTTGATGATCTGGGGGCGGAATTCGATCTTGAAGGGCTCTTCAAGGAAGATGGGGTTGCGCTTATCGAGCAAAAGATAGGTTACGAGCCCGGCGCCTGCGACCCGGGCCACCAGCGTAAAGAGCGCGATGCCGAAAACGCCCCAGTGCAAAACATAAACAACCAGGGCGTTGCCAGCCAGGTTGACCAGGTTCATGATGAGGGCCGCAAAGAGCGAGATCTTCGAGTTGCCCATCGAGCGGAACAGCGCGACGCCCGCATTATATAGCCCCAAAAAGGGGTAAGAAATGGCGGAAGTGATGAAGTAGATCTGCGCTGCCTGGAACACCTCGTCTTCAAGCCTGCCAAAGACCACGCGGATGATTTGGTCCCTAAAGCAAAGCGCCGCCAGCATGATGACAAGCGCCGCCATGAGCACGCAAAGATAGAGCTGCTTTGCGGAGGATCTCGCGCTGAGCAGGTCCTTGCGGCCGAGGTACTGCGCCGAGATCACCGCGCCGCCCGTGGCGAGCGCCGAAAAGACCTGAATGAGCAGCACGTTGATGGAATCCACCAGCGAAATGCCGGAAACGGCGGCCTCCGTGATGAAGGAAGCCATCGTGGAATCCGACATGCCGATGAAGATATTTAAAAACTGTTCGATGACCAAGGGGATAATCAGCTTAAACAGGTCCGCGTTTGTGAAAAGCATCTCGTTTGCCACCGCCCGTACTGTTTCGCGCGCGTGCGCAGCGCGCTTTTTTTCTTCCCGTATCATGCGCTGTTTTTCATCAAATTGCAAGGATTTGCATGCAATATTTTATCGTTTGCCATCAGCTTCCAAGGAAAGGGAGACTGAAAGCCTGCAAGGGAAAGGGGATTTTGAGGATGGGTTTGCAGCGGATCGTTGCGGAGCAGTTCGGCAGGCCAAGCGGAGTGCTTGGCAACTTATCGACCTTTTTGATGAACCGGCTGAATGCGAGGATGTACGCGTCGGTGGAGGAGGAGATCGCATCGCGGGAGGAAGCCGTCCTTGATTTGGGCTTTGGCAATGGCTATTTGCTCCGCCGCCTGGCAAAAAGGGCCGATAACCGCTACTACGGCGTCGATATCTCGAGCGATATGGTCGCCGCCGCATCCAGGCGATGCCGCCGCTTCATCGAATTGGGCGCCATGCGCCTAGAGCTTGGCAGCGCCGAGAGCCTTCCTTACCCGGATGGCTTTTTTGACCTGATTTACACCGTCAATACGGTCTATTTTTGGCCTGACCTAGATCAGGGCATGGCGGAGATTGCCCGGGCGCTGAAGCCCGGCGGCCGTTTCCTCAATCTCTTCTATACGGCGAAGAGATTAGACCTGCTGCCCTTTACATCGAGCGGCTTTATGAAGTACACGGCGGAGGAATTGGCCGGCGCCGCCTCGCGCGCGGGCCTAACGCCCGCAGCTTGCGCTATTCAGCCCGGCCTTTCGCTGAAAATCAACGCGAAAAAGCCTTAAATGCCTTGCAGTTTTGCTGGCTTTGTGATATGAATAAGCAATTAGGCGGCGCTGTGCCTCGCTTGCCGCGCGTAAATTGTGCGGCGAGGGGTAAAAATACCGGTGAGCGCGCCTCAAAGAAAGGAAATCACTAAAACTTGGAAAAAACTAACTACGCAATCTTCGTCGATCTCGAAAACGCGGGCGGCAAGATCTCAACCCTGAACTCCATCATCGAAAAGGTCAAAATGCGCGGCGAGATCCTGATCGGCAAGGTGTATGGCTATACGGACCAATTCGCCGAGCTCAAGGAGCTCTTGCTTTCAAACACCTTCAGCGTCGTGCCGTCCATCCGCTATGGCGTTAACCAAAAGAACAATCTCGATATTCAGCTCGTGATTGATGCCCTCGATGTCGCCTTTACGAATCAGCTCATCGACTGTTTCTGCATCGTTTCGGGCGACAGCGACTATACCCCGCTCGTGGGCAGGCTCAAGTCCATGGGCAAGTTCGTTCTGGGCATCTCCCGCTCGGAGGCTGCCTCGAATATTTTCATTAATGCCTGCAACGAGTTCGTCTTCCTCGAATCCGTCGCCTCGGGCTCCGCAAAGCAGATGAAGGCCGCCAAGGACGAAAACGACGATGGCTCCATGCAGGCGCTCAATAAGCTCATCGCAGAGATTTTAGACGAGCAGGCGGATGACGACGGCTGCCTATACGCAAGCGAGCTCAAGAATATTCTTCTGCGCCTGAGGCCGGACTTCAGCGAGCGCAATTACGGGCACAGCAGCTTTGGCAAGCTTTTGCAGGATCTGCAGGCGCGCTTTGGCGGGATCTTGCTGATCAACGACCATTTCGCGGTGAAGCTCCGCCTGCAGGGCGAGGGCGCGGAAGGGCTCTCGGGCCCCCAAACCCTGAGCAAGGCCAACTGGCAGGATGCTTTTATGGCAAAACTGCGCCAATATAAGGAAGAGGGCTTCGAGCGCGTCAACCCTTCGATTTTAAAGGCCGCGATCCTCAACGACTACCCGGACTTTGACGAGAAGGAGATTGGCTTTAAGAAGTTCTCGGAGCTGCTCCGCCAGCTCGAACGCATAAAGGCCCTGAAGCTCGAGCATAAGGATTCACGAACCCTGCTCATTCGCGTCCTGTAAGGGCTGCGTTCGCAAAAGGTTAAAAAACACATCAAAGGGGCGCCTTTTCAGCTGAAAAGGCGCCCCTTTTTTGCGCTTTTTTTGCCGCAGCCCGCTAAAGGGGCCAATATAGAGCCGCACACAAAGGGTTTCCCCTGCATACAGTACCAACATCCGGTGCTTTTGCACGGAAAGGAGCTATAAAATAAAGATGAGCAATTCACAATATTGCCCGCAATGCGGGCAGACGAACTGTTCCTGCCAAACCCAGAGCGTTACCGGCCCGATGGGGCCGCGCGGCCTGCAGGGGAATATGGGCCCGATGGGGCCGACCGGCCCCACAGGCCCCCCGGGTCTGCGAGGCTTG
>JAITTC010000104.1 GCA_031287285.1 Christensenellaceae bacterium | reverse complement strand
GGCCTGTTTCGCTGAAAGCGGCTTTTTTAGGGCAATCGAACCGGCTTGCCCGCCTTGGCGGACTCGTAAACGGCCAAGATGACGGCCAGTGGCCTTCTGGCTTCCTCGCCGGTAACGAGGGGGGCGCGATCTTCAAGGATGGCCTGCGCAACGTCCGCGATTTGGCGCTGGTGCGAAAGCCCAAAGATCACGGCCGAGCTTGCGCCGCTGGGGCCGCCTAAGGCCTCGTTCGTTGGGGCCGGCAGGCCCTCGAGCTTCCACTCCTTCACCACATCGTTTTCGATGATGACGCCGCCCTTTTGGCCGTAAACGTCCAGGCGGGTAACAAAGCCCGGGTAGGCGGTGGTGTTGCCCTCTAGGACGCCGATTGCGCCGGACTTAAAGCGCACCGCCGCAACCGCAACGTCCTCCACCTCGATGCGTTCGTGCGCCAGGGTCGCGCAATAGGCCTGCACCTCATCGATCCCGCCGCAGAGGTATTGCAGCATATCGACATAGTGCACGGACTGATTCATCAGCGCGCCGCCGCCGTCGAGCGCCCAGGTGCCGCGCCAGTCGCCGGAATCATAGTAGTCCTGCGAGCGATACCACTTGGTGTGGGAGGCCCCAAAGCTGATGCGCCCCAAGTGCCCGTCGTCGATGGCGCGCTTTAGGTAAGCGATATCCGGGTCGAAGCGGTGCTGCGAAATGCACGAGAGCTTCACGCCCGCCTCGCGGCAGGCTTTTATGAGCCGGTCCGCGTTCTCAAGGCTTACATCGATCGGCTTTTCGGTCAGCACATGCTTGCCAGCCTTCGCGGCCCGGCAGCCAAAGTCCGCATGCATGCCGGACGGCAGGCAGATATGAACGAGGTCGATATCCTCTCTGGCGATGAGCTCCTCAAAGCTCGTGGTGTAGGCGCAGCCATACCGCTCCGCATAGCTTTTGGCCTTTTCTTCATCGAGATCGCAGACCGCGATCAGCTCGGTTTGCTCAACCTTCGTGATGGCGTCGAGGTGCAAGGGGCCGATCTGGCCCAGGCCCACGACGCCGCAGCGGACTTTCTTCATGGCAAAACTCCTCCTTTATCTGGCTTGACGCTTCTGCGGAAGGCATATAGGCCGATGCCCGCCGCGACTGAGAGATTCAGCGAGTCGATTTGGCCTGAATGCTCGATGAGCACGCCGCGGCCTGGGCGTTCGAGCTCGGGAGGCAGGCCCGAGGCCTCATTGCCGAAGACCAGCGTGCGCGGCGCCGCAGAAAGGGTGAAAAGCACGCTTTCTAGCGGATCCGCGTTGCGCAGGCGGAAGAAGAAGAGCTCGCGCCCGTCTAAATCGCCCGAATATTCCTCAAAGCTGTTCAGCATCGCAATATTCAGGTGAAAGACCGCCCCCATCGAGGCGCGAACCACGCGAGGGTCGAAGGGGTCGATCCCGGGGCGCACGATGAGCAGATCCCTATAGCCAAAGCCGAGCGCGCTGCGCAGAATCGTGCCTGCGTTGCCCGCATCCGACGGGTTGTGCAAAAGAACATGGTCGGCGCTCGGGTCAACTGCAGCCTCGTACTTTTCAAAGACCAGCGCCGCATGGCAATTCTCTTTGCCTGAAATGCGCTGCAGGGCCTTTGGCGCCTCCTCGATGGGGAAGCCTCGGTTCCCGCAGGCCTCGATCAGCTTCTGCAGGCCCTCGCCCGGGCTTTTGAGCGATTGCACCAGCAGCGCCCGAATTTGATTCGGCCGCGCGCGCAGGAGCTCCATCGAAGGAAAGATGCCAAGCGCGTAGCTGTGTGGATCGTCTTTATGGTAGGCTGCGTACTTTGGCATCAGCCTAAACCCGCCAGCAGGGAGCGCAGCGCCTTCGTGGCCGTAGCGAAACGCTCAAAGCCGGTTTCGCCGAAGAGATTGGTGGCGGAAAGATGCGGCTCAATCGACAAAAAGCCCTCGTAATTCTCATCGCGCAGCCTATGCAGGATGTATTCCAGCTCGCCGTCGCCCAGGCCGACAGGCCGGTGCGCGTCGCTGACGCCCTCTGCACCGTGGTCGCGCTTCGGCATCTGATCTTCCGCAAGGGAGTCCTTCATGTGCACATAGCGCACATAGGGCAGCAGCGCTTCAAAGGCCAAGAGGTTGCTGACACCGCACTGCACGAAGTTCGAAGGGTCGTAGGTGGCGAACAGCTCGCCGGGGAAGGCCTTGAGCAGGGTCAGACAGCGGGAGGGGACGTCGCCATAGATGGCCTTTTCGTTCTCGTGCAAAAGAACGACGCAGCTGCCGCGCGCCGCGTCCACAAAGGCGCCCATGCGGCGCAGAACCTCGCCCGCGTGGAGCTCCGGGTCTTCGCCCTCCGGCATGAAGAAGCTAAAAAGGCGGATATAGGGGGCGCTTAAAAGCTGCGCGATCTCTAAAACATTCTTAAAGCGCTCAAGATGAGGCGCGAAGGGCTCCTCGATGCCGATCTTGCCGATCGGCGAGCCGATGGCGGAAACCGCGATGCCCGCGTCATCGAGCCTTCCGCGCAAGGCCTTCGCTTCCGCGGGGCTAAAATCCGCGATGTTCTTGCCATCCGCCGCGCGAATCTCTAAATGGTGGATTTGCAGGCGCCGAAGGCCCTCGATCTGGGCGTCAAGCATTGGGTCAATCTCGTCGGCAAAGCCGCTGAGGATGAATTTCGCCATGAAAGCCCCTCCTTGCGAAGCACTTTGGGAACGATCCCAGTATACACGAAATGGCGGCTATGTTACAATACGCCAAGGCCATGAAACAGTGAAAGGGGTGAGGAAGATGCTCTATTCTAAGACCCATCAGCTGAAAAAAGGCGGCGAAACGATCGAGCTGCGTAGCGCGGGCGCGGCGGACGCGGAAGCGATGATCGAGCTGCTGAACAAGGTCGATCGGCAAACGAAATACCTCTCGCGCGAGCCCGGCGAGTTCACCGCAAGCATCGAAGAGGAAGCGAATTGGCTCAAAAACGCCGAAAGCGACGAAACCAGCCTGCAGCTGATCGCCTTTCATCAAGGCGAGGCCGTGGGCTGCTGCGGCATTTCGCCCATTGCGGCAAAGCGGCGTTTTGTGCACAGGGCGGTTCTTGGCATGATGGTGGAGCAGGGCTTCCAGGGCCGCGGTCTTGGCCGCCTGATGCTGGAAACGAGCATCGGACTCTGCAAACAGGCTGGCTTTGAACAGCTTGAGCTCGAGGTGGTGGCTCAAAACCTGCGAGCGATCGCACTGTATTCAAGCCTTGGCTTTGAAGTGGTCGGCCGGATGCCGAACGCGCTGAAATACGCAGACGGCAGCCGTGCCGCCGTCTATGACATGGTAAAGCCGCTCTAGCCGGCGGGAATCTACT